>NZ_SGTZ01000072.1:0-239 GCF_005435115.1 Halorubrum sp. ARQ200
GGACCGTCAGCAGAGAGGGTAGTCCCGGTTGAGCCGTCGGAAAGGCTCACAGAGACCACCCCGTAGAGACGCTAAGACCTGTCAGTAGAGGCTGGAAAAAGTATAAGGGGGTAGTGGGCCGGCACGACGGCGATCTAGGGCCTTGAGCGGCCCGCTCGGTGGTGTCTATCTGTCGATTCATCTTACTGGGTGGTGAAATCAAGTTCATCGTCGAAATCGAGTTTCTTGAGGTGTTCGCG
>NZ_SGTZ01000073.1:0-229 GCF_005435115.1 Halorubrum sp. ARQ200
GTATTCAACCCGATTTCGGCGACGGGTTCGGAAGGAACCGCTTCGGACGATTCCGTAGCGTAGCGAGTCGCTACGGTAGAATTGGCATTAGTCGCGAAACGGTCGGTGAGGAAGTGGGCGCTACAGGGCTTGAGTCCCGTAGTTATCTCGCTGTAATCGGCTTGAATTTGTGTGATACTCATTGTTGTATAATCCGCCAGCGGCGGTCTGCCTTCTCGCGCTCCGAAGC
>NZ_SGTZ01000008.1:0-126272 GCF_005435115.1 Halorubrum sp. ARQ200
GTGTTGACACACCATTGCATTGGTCTGTGTGGTGTCCGGGCCAGCCAACGGCTTGGATGGCACCGAACGACCACGGCTCACATCAGATCACCGCTTACGCCGGAGCGCAGGGGGCGTGATCCTCATCCTTCGCGGACCTAAACGTACCGGACGACGGGTGATAAACCCATCGGAACGGTACGGGTCCTGCGAAACCGGGCCGGATTGAACGGCCCGAGTCCGCGATGCGTTCTTCGCATTTCTTCGAATGCCCGGGTTGTACTTAACCCCGTCGAACCATCGGCGCCACGTCATGCGGTTTCATGCCGAGAGACGGGAACTGCCCGGATCCGATCGAACCGGCGACGCGACTGTTCGGGGCGGTCACTCTGCGGCGCAACGGTGATCATGCCCGAAACGTTCCGGTCGACCGGCGGCTAAAACGAGAGATCGGGATCGGAGTGCCCGGGGAACTACTCCTCGTCGAGGTACTCGATGCCCTGCTTCGAGACGTTGGCTTTGGTGATGTTGTCGAGGTCGTTGAGCCAGAAGTCGTCGTCGGCGTCGTCCACCTCCGGGGCGCCGTCCTTCCACGCCCAACCCTCGTACTCGTGGACCTTCTGCGTCCCCTTCTCGCGGAGGCGGAGCGTCGTTCGCTCGGCCTCCTCCTCCGAGGGCGCCGGGTCGAGCGTCCGAGCTGCCTTCAGCGCCGCCTGACGCGGCATGTTGCCCGAGAACTCGCTCGGTTCCGATCCGTCTTCCTCCCGAAGGGCAAAGTTTCGCTTACCGTCTTCACGTACCATGGTTTTGCCTCCGTGTGACACCAGCACACAGTCTGTAATAAATATATCGGGGAAATGAAAGCTGCACGCCACAATTTTTATATACTATCCCGGTCGCTGGTTGCGATTTTCGCTCTCTGCGACGCGAGACGGGAGGCGGACACCAGTTCGCGATGAGGCGTTCGCTCCGGCCGGCCGTCGATTCGCGGCCCGCGTGACGGCTCGGGTCACCCCGCAGAGCGCGGACGGCGCCTCAATGTCCGTTCCGGGTCACGTCGACGCACGCGCGCAGTCTGGGACTCCCGCCGACTGCGGGTAAACAACACTTATGTGTCTGCTATGGCGACATGCGACAACACACCCGCGATGGTCCGTAAAAAGAAGCTCAGCCCCAGTGGCGCCAAGGACGACGAGGGGGAGTACCACAACGTCCACGTGAACCTCCACGAGGACGAACTCGCCGTCGCCGGCATGGAGATCGGCGACGAGGTGTTCGTCCGGGTCCGAGACGGGAAGATAATCATCCAGAAAGCGGACGCCAACCCGGAGAAGCTGGAACACGACTTCTGAGACGGACCGCGGGGTTTCACCGGATCGATGCCCGCGAGCGGCCGCGACGCGGACCGCGGTCGGCGGATTGATTGTCGCTCGTGACGAGGCCCAGACGATGGGCGCGTACGACCTGTTGAAGCCGGCGCTGTTCCGGCTTCCACCCGAGACCGCACACGGACTGGTGCATCGACTGCTCGGCGGCGTCCAGGGGACGCCGGTCGCCGCCGCGCTCGCCGAGCGGTACGCGGTCGACGACGAGCGGCTCGCGGTCGACGCGTTCGGGTCGTCGTTCCCGAACCCGGTGGGCGTCGCGGCCGGGTTCGACAAGAACGCGCACGTCCCGCGAGCGCTGGCGTCGCTCGGATTCGGCCACGTGGAGGTCGGCGGCGTGACCGCCGAGCGGCAGCCCGGGAACCCGCGACCGCGGCTGTTCCGACTGAAGGCGGACGAGGCGCTCGTCAACCGGATGGGGTTCAACAACGAGGGCGCCGACCGCGTCGGGGAGCGCCTCGACCGCGACCCGCTCCCGGACGTGCCGGTCGGGATCAATATCGGGAAGTCGAAGTCAACGCCGCTGGCCGAGGCCCCCGACGACTACCGCTACACGTACGAGCGCGTCGCGGACGCGGGCGACTACTTCGTCGTCAACGTCTCCAGCCCGAACACGCCGGGGCTCCGCGAACTCCAGAACCGCGAGGCCTTAGAGCGCATCCTCGGGACCCTCGACGGCGCCGGCGCGGACCCGCTCCTCGTGAAGCTCTCCCCGGACCTCCCGGAGCCGGCGGTCGAGGACGCGCTCGGCGTCGTCGACGACCTCGACCTCGACGGCGTCATCGCGACCAACACGACGACGTCGCGGCCGGACTCGCTGCGGAGCCTCAACCGGGCCGAACGGGGCGGCCTCTCGGGGAAGCCGATCGAGTCGCTCGCGACGGAGCGGGTGGGGTTCGTCGCGGAGCGCACCGACGTACCCGTGATCGGCGTGGGCGGGGTCTCGGACGCCGCGGGCGCCTACGAGAAGATACGGGCGGGCGCCTCGCTCGTCCAGCTGTACACCGGGCTCGTCTACGAGGGACCGGGGCTCGCACGCGATATCAACGAAGGGCTGCTCGAACTGCTCGAACGGGACGGGTTCGACTCGGTCGGAGACGCCGTCGGCGCCGATCTGTAATTGAGTCGAATACGAGAGGGAGAGGCGCGGTTACGCGTCGTTGCGAACGATGACGACGACGCCGTCCGCCTGGAGCAGCTCGCCCTCGTCCTGATACTGACGTTCTTCCTCGACCGTGAACTCGTCGCCGACGAGCGTGACGCCGGCGACGTGAAGCTCGTCGCCGTCGAGTTCGTACTCCTCCTGAGCCAGGGCGGCCTCGATGTCGCCGACCTGGTCGCCGTACTTCGGGCCGACGGTGGCGTAGTCGAGGTCGATCCCCGTGATCACCGTCTCGACGGGCGCGTCGCCGTCCGGGTGGACCGCGAGGTCGTCGACGTGCATCACGCCGGTGATGTCGTCCTCGAACCCGCGCACGTCGGCGTACACCTCCACCGCGTCGAGCGCGGCGGTGAGGGGGAGCTGGTTCTCGCTCTTGTACTTGCGGAGCGCGCCGACGACCGCGGTCGCGGCGGTCCCGGCGTCGCGGTCGGCCTCGATCCCCAGCGGCTCGGGCCAGTCGGTGAGGTGAACCGAGTCGGTCGCGCCGTCCGCGAGCCCGGCCGCCGCCGCGTCGCCGGCGTACATATCGTGCCACAGCTCCTCGGTGACGTGCGCGAGGAGGGGCGCGAACAGCTTCAGGAACCGGCGGTGCGCGGCGCGGAGCGTGTACGCGGCCGCGGCGTCCTCGCGCTGTTTCGCGATCTCGAGGTAGTCGTCGCAGAACGTGTTCCAGAAGAAGCTCCGGAGCTCGTCGCGCGCCTTCGAGAACGCGCGGTCGTCGAGGAGGTCGGTGAGCCGCTCGACCTCGGCGTCGAGCTCGGCGAGCAGCCAGCGGTCGAGCTCGCGGAGCCCGTCGTCCGGCTCGGCCGGGAACGGCTCCGGCGCGAGCGACTCGACGAGCTTCGAGGCGTTCCACAGCTTCCGGATCAGCTTCTCGCCCGCGCGGAGGTCCTTCTCCTTGAAGGGGAAGTCGTCGCCGACGGCGGTGCCGGCCGCCCAGTAGCGCGTGGCGTCGACCGGGAACTCCTCCAGCACGGCCTCGGGCTCGACGACGTTGCCGACCGACTTCGACATCTTCTCGCGGTTCTCGTCGAGCACGTGACCGTTGATCATCGTCTCTTCGAACGGGACCTCGCCGGTGTGCTCGTAGCACTTGACGATCGTGTGGAACAGCCAGAAGCTGATGATGTCGTGGCCCTGCGGCCGGAGGTCGAACTGATACAGCTCCGGGCGCTCCATCGTGAACTCCCCAGCCGCCTCGTCCCAGTCCCAGCCGGCGTTGATGAGCGGCGTCAGGCTGGAGGTGGCCCACGTGTCGAGCACGTCGTCCTCCGGCTCGAACTCGTCGTGCCCGCACTCGGGACAGGCGTCGGCGGGCGGGTCGTCGGAGAGCGGGTCGACCGGCAGGTCGGCCTTGTCGCCGATGACCGCCTCGCCGCAGTCGGCGCAGTACCACACCGGGAACGGGATGCCCGACGAGCGCTGGCGGGAGATGAGCCAGTCCCACTGGAGCCCCTCGACCCAGTGTTCGTACCGGGTGAACATCTTCTCGGGCGACCAGTCCATCTCCCGGCCGACCTCGAGGTACTCGTCGGTCTTGTCGAGCATCTCGATGTACCACTGCTCGGTGACGAGGAACTCGACGCTCGTCCCGCAGCGCTCGTGGACGTTGACCGTGTGGGTGATGTCGCGGCGGTCGAGCAGCGCGCCCGCCTCGTCGAGGTCCTCGACGATGGCCTCGCCGGCCTCGTCGGCGTGGAGCCCCTCGTACTCCTCCGCGACGTCGGTCATGTGCCCGGACTCGTCGATGGCGACGCGCAGGTCCAGGTCGTGGACCTGGTACCACTCGATGTCGTTCTGGTCGCCGAACGTACAGCACATCACGATGCCGGAGCCCGTCTCCATGTCGACGCGCTCGTCGGCGATGATCGGCACCTCGTGGCCGAACAGCGGGACCTCGGCGGACTCGCCGACGAGGTGCTGGTTCTCGTCGTCGTCCGGGTGGACGAAGACGGCGACGCAGGCGGGAAGGAGCTCGGGCCGCGTCGTCGAGATGGTGAAGGTCTCGCCGTCGCCGCCCGCGACGGGGAAGGCGATGTCGTTGAAGTGGCTGCCCTGCTCGTCGTCCTCGGTCTCGACCTGCGAGATGGCGGTCTCGCACTCGGGACACCAGATCGCGGGCGCCTTCTCGCGGTACTCGCGGCCCTGCTCGTAGAGGTCGACGAACGAGAGCTGGGAGACGCGCTGGACGCGCGGCTCGATGGTCTGGTACGTGTGGTTCCAGTCCACCGACACCCCGAGCGACTGGACGTTCTCGGTGAACTGCTGCTCGTAGTCGGCACAGACCTCCCGGCACTTCGCCTGGAACTCGCGCCGCTCGAACTCCTGGTGGCGGATGTCGAGCTCGTCCTCGGTGAGCCGCTCGGAGGCGATCCCGTTGTCGTCGTAGCCGAACGGGAAGAACGTCTCGCCGCCGTTCATGCGCTCGAAGCGCGCGACGAAGTCCTGGAGGGTGAACCCGTACAGGTGGCCCATGTGGAGGCTCCCCGATACCGTCGGCGGGGGCGTGTCGATGGAGAAGACGGTGTTCGGATCGACCGGGTCGTCGTCGGAGTAGGCGTACGTCTCCTCGTCGACCCAGCGCCGCTGCCAGCGCGGTTCGACGGCGTCGGGGTCGTACTCACCACTGGGCATTTCGGTCACACGTTCCGCCGGTTCCCTCTTAACGGACTCGGTTGTGTGGGGCGGCGTTGCGCGGTCGAGCGCGGTGAGGTGCGGAGAGCGGGGTCAGACCCGGTCGTCGAGGTCGTGGTCGGCCGCCATCTTCGACGCCTCGGTCGCGAACCGCTCGACCTCCTCTTCGGGCGTCTCGCCCAGGGCGCTCTCGTCGACCTCGCGGCCGGCGGTGATCCCGTCGCCCGTGACGAGCCGCTGTTCGGCCAGCTCCTTCGTGTGGACGCGCTCGCCGTCCTCGGTGGCGTACGTGAGTCGGACGAGCCCCTTCGAGTCGAACTGCCGGTCGACGAGCCAGACGGTGGGCATGCGCGGGGATCCGTCCCTGCGAGGCTTAAGAAGGACGGTCGGCGCGCGGCGAGATCGGTAGTACCCTCTTTTTGATCGACCGAACGAATCCGGTCGGCGCGTGCCGACGAACGCCCTGCGGGCGTGAGTCGCACGCGCGAGGGAGTCGCTGGCTCCCGGAGCGTAGCGGAGGGTGCCAGCGACGAGGCTGGGGAGGGGTGAGGTGCGGTCGCGGTGCGGGGTGGGATCCAAAGGGGCGGTCGAGAGGCGGGCACAGACGACGCAAGCACCGCAGGGAGCGAGTGGAACGAGCGACTGAGGAGCGCAGCGAGCGTGTGCCCGCCTCCCGGCCGGTGCTTTGGGGGGTTCTCCGGTGACCTGTCGGCGGGTCCAAATCGACCGGACTCTCACTCGTCTCGTCGCCACGGCTTTGTATCGGCTCGCCGAACCGGTGATCATGTACGTCGAGTTCGACCGCGACACCTGCGTCGGGATGTACCAGTGCGTCGCCGAGTGGGACGCCTTCGAGAAGAACCTGAACGACGGGAAGGCCGATTTAGAAGGGAGCGAGGAAGAGGACGAAGACCTGTTCGTCGTCGAGGTGCCCGACGGGGAGGAGCTCGACGCGAAGTTCGCGGCGCGCTCGTGCCCGGTCGACGCCATCGAAGTGTACGACGACGACGGCGAACAGGTGGTGTAGCCGGTTCGAGATCCGAGAGGTTGCTGTGTGTCGAGGGAGACCACCTCCAAAGCCCCAGCCGCGACGGCTCGCGCGGCTCGGTGTGCTCCTCGACCGCTCACTCCGTTCGCGGTCTGCGGTGCTTCCGTCGCCGTGCTTCGCCCTCGCGGCTGCCCCTTTGGGTCCCGCCCCGCACAGCACAGCTACCACAGCCTCACCCTCCCCAGCCTCGCGGTTCGCTCGGGGCTCCCTCCGGTCGCCCCTCACTCACCGCGTCCCTCGCATGCGCTCCTCGCGGCCGCCGGGGGCGGCCGCTCGCAGGCGCGCGCCGGGGGAGTATGTTTGAGAAAGCGCGTCTGCTCCCCTCCGGCTTTATTTAGAAGTGATCGGCCACGTCCTCGGCGAAGTACGTGATGATCAGGTCCGCGCCCGCGCGCTTGAGCGCGGTGAGCGACTCCAGCGCGGTCGCCTCCAGGTCGAGCCACCCCTTCTCCGCGGCGGCGTGGAGCATCGCGTACTCGCCGGAGACGTTGTACGCGGCGATGGGGCGGTCGAACTCTCGCCGGAGGTCCCCGACGACGTCGAGGTACGGCAGGCCGGGCTTCACCATCAGCACGTCCGCGCCCTGCTCGGCGTCGAGACGGGCTTCCCGGAGCGCCTCGCGGCGGTTCGCGGGGTCCATCTGGTAGTGCCGGCGGTCGCCGAACGCGGGCGCGCCGTCGGCCGCGTCGCGGAAGGGGCCGTAGAAGGCGGACTCGTACTTCGCGGCGTAGCTCAGGATGGTCACGTCCTCGTGTCCCGCCTCGTCGAGCGCCGCGCGGATCGCCCCCACCTGCCCGTCCGCCATCGCGGAGGGGGCGACCACGTCCGCGCCCGCGTCGGCCTGCGAGACCGCGGTGCGCGCGAGCAGGTCGAGCGTCTCGTCGTTCTTCACGGTGAGCGTCGGGTCCGACTCGGCGGTCTCCTCGATGACCCCGCAGTGGCCGTGGTCGGTGTACTCACAGAGGCAGACGTCGCCGATCACGGTGGCGTCGGTCTCGGCCGCGATCCGGCGGATCGCGCGCTGGACGACGCCGTCGTCGGCGTACGCCCGGCTCCCGGACGCGTCCTTCGACTCGGGGACGCCGAAGAGGATGACGGCCTCGACGCCGGTCTCGCCGATCTCGGCGACGCGGTCGACGGCCTCGTCGACGGGCACGCGCTCGTGGCCGGGCATCGTCTCGATGGGCACGCGCTCGTCGGTCGTCGCGTCGACGAAGACGGGCGCGACGAGGTCCGACGCCGAGAGGTCGGTCTCGGCGACGAGCGGGCGAACGCCGTCGGTCCGGAGGCGCCGCGGCCGGTCCGTGAGGTCCATGCCGACCGGTTGGTCCCGTGCCGCCTTTTACCGTTCGTCTCGGTCCGGCTACTCCGAGGACTCGATGTCGATCCGGTCGCGGAGCTCGGCCAGCTCGTCCGACTCGGCGAGCTCCTCGACGCGCTGTTTGAAGTGGGACTCGCAGAGGCCGACGACCACGCCGCGCTGCTCCGCCTCGTACGTGGCCTCCCGGTCGCAGTAGTGGCACCGCATACGCGTCACTCCGTCCGGCGCGGGCTTAATCCTGTTCGTCGGGCGCCGTGACGGGGGACGACCGGACGGGGACCGGTTCGGGGAGCCGTTCGCGGACGGCCTCGAACGCCGATTCCGTCAGCCCGGCGACCCCGAGGGTGCGCTCGTGCGCGTCCGTGCCGCCGGTTCTGAGCAGGCCGGCCTCGGCGGCGACGCGGTCGATCCGCTCGTCGTCGACGGCGCGGCCGTACGGGTAGAAGCGCTCGATCGCGCCGATCGCGTCGCGGTCGCGGGCGACCCCGAGCGCCTCGTCGACGCGCTCGTACCGGAACGGGTGCGCGAGCCCGACGAGCGCGCAGGCGTCGGCGAGCAGGTCCAACCCCTCGTCGAGCGGAGTCACCTCGCGCGCGACGTAACACGGCCCGTCGTTCCCGATCAGCTCGTCGAAGGCGCTGGCGTAGTCGTAGGGCGCGTCGGACTCCTCGATCGCCCGCGCGATGTGCGGGCGCCCCAGTCCCTCGCGGGGCGCCACGTCGAGGTCGACGCCGAGCCGGTCCTCGACCGCGTCGAGGATGGCGGCGCCGCGCTCGCGGCGGTCGCGCTGGAGGCGCTCGACCTCCGCGTCGAGCGCGTCGGTGTGTTCGACGCCGTACCCGAGGAGGTCGAGGCGCTCGAAGCCGGCGTCGACCCGGAGTTCGATCCCCCTGACGATCCGAACGCCGTCGCGCTCGACGACGGGCGCGTCGAGTTCGGGGTGGATCCGGTCGTGGTCGGTGACGGCGACCCAGTCGACGCCGGCCTCGCGGGCGGCCGCGGGCACCTCGTCGAGCGTCAGGGTCCCGTCCGAGACGGTCGTGTGCGCGTGGAGGTCGGCGACGACGGAGTCGACGGAGTCGGCCTGGGCAGCGGAGTCCGCCGGTTCGGCGGAGTCGGTCGATCCGGCGGAATCGACGGAATCGGCGGATTCTGGGGGCATGGGAGCGAATAGCCCGCCCCGGCACTAAGCGACGGCGGTCCGGTTCGCGGCCGCGGAACTCGCATATAAGGAGGTATAAGGTATCCCCTCTGACTAAGGTCGTACATGGACAATCATTAAGAACCATCGGCGGTTTTCAGCTATTGATGCGCTTGAACGGCGTCGACGACCGACTCGAACGGCACCAGTACCCGACCACCTCTGAGGAGATCATCGCGGCTCACGGCAACGCGACCGTAGAGCTCGCGAACGGGTCCGAGCGGCTCGGCGACGTCTTGGAGCGGTTCGGCGACCAGACGTTCGAGGACGCGGAAGACGTGTTCACCACGCTCCGGGCCGGCGTCTGTCACCGCGGCGTCGGTCGCCGGTTCTACTCGGACCGCGACCCGACCACCGACGCGGAGGACGGGCCCGCGCCAGTCTCGTTCTGACGCGGCGAACCGCGCGAAGTCCATACCCTTCTTTCCGAAGCCCGACCGCGGAGCGTCGCCGATCCGCAGATTCCGGACGCCGCGACCCGCGACGCGGCTACGACACGCCGTCGACGACGAGCGACGCGACTGCGACGCGGCTACGACACGCCGTCGACGACGCCGGAGAGGTCGAGCGGGACCGACCCCTTCCGGTACCCCTCGATCGACCCGTCGGGCTCGGCGCGGTACACGACCGCGGGCTTGTGACAGACCGCGGGCTCGGCCGCGCGCACGGCGGCCCACTCGTCGGCGGGGAACGACGAGCAGTCGACGAACAGCGTGACGCCGCCCGCGTGGGCCGCGAGCTGGCCGCTGGTCTTCGTCTCGGCGGTGTCGCGGACGGCCGCGACGGGGTCGTTCGCGGAGCGGCCGGCGGTCGGCTGCGGGCGCGTCACCTCGACGAGGTGGCCGGCGCCGGTCGCGGGATCGGTCGCGCGGAAGTCGAGCGAGTGCCCGGTCGTCACCTCGATCTCCGGCGTGATCTCGTACCCCGCGTCGGAGAGGATCCGGGCCGCGGCGAACTCGGCTATCGCCGCGCTCATGCGGACGAGGTCCCGCGACGCGGAGGTGCCGAGCTTCCCGGCCATGACTTCGCGGTAGTCGTCCAGCGTCCCCGGCCGGAGGGTCTCCTCGACGAAGCCGGTGCCCGCCTCGCGGGTCGCGTCCGGGAACCCGGCGGCGTGGTCGCGGAAGAACGCCCGGCTCGTCTCCGCGCCGTCCTTCGAGCAGAACACCGGCAGGAAGTACCACGAGACGTGCGGGTAGTCGGCCAGCCACGGCTCGTCGTCGTGGAGCCCGGCGAGGAGCTCGCGCTGCGCCCACCGGGAGACCGGGTAGGGCGCCTCGTCGAACCCGTACTTGTCCGTCCGCCAGAGCTCGCTCGGGGTCTCCGTGTTGCCCAGCCAGTACCCGACCGGGCCGCCGTCGGCGCCGGCCGGCGGGTCCGAGTCACTGTCGGTCCAGCAGAAGAGCGCGAACGACCCGTCGTCCATGTCGAACCGGCGCGCCTCGTAGTCCGGCGGCGGGGCGAACCACGGGTCGCCGGCGGTCGCTCCGAGGTTCTCGTCGAGGGGGCGAGCGAGCTGCGACCGGACGCGGTCCGCCGTCCACCGACCGGGCGAGCGCCTGAAGCGGAGCGGTTGTGCCACGCCCGTTCGGTATCACGCCGCGTGGTTAATCGATTCCGGTGGCCGGCCCCGAACGTTCACGGTCTTTAACGTTTACCGACAGGTATATTACAGGAAACGGCCAAGTGTAGTTGTACCATGTCAATGGGTGCCTATGACGAGACCGAACACGAGCGTCGCGAGAAGAAGACCAGCGAAGTCGACGCCGACTTCGACGCGGAGCGGCCCGAGTACTCCGGCTCCCTGACCTACGACTCGGGCGACTCGACGGAGGCACTCCTCGACAAGTTCGAAGAGCTTCAGGGCGAGTGACGCGGCCGCGGCGACGCCGCGTTTTCTGATTCCGTTCTCACCCGCCGAGTACGAAGCCGTAGGCGACGACGACCGCCGAGTGGCGACGCCGCGAGCGACGGCTCAGGTGAGCCAGATCGCGAGCGAGCAGACGACGGCGACGGCGATGACGTGCCCGACCACCGCGCCGAGCAGCACGGGCTCGGTGAGCAGGAACGGGACGAGCGCCAGCTGGACGAGCGAGAAGCCGATGTTCTCGGCGTCGAGCCGGCGGACGGTCGCCCGCTCCTCGTCCGGGAGGTCGACGTGGACCGCGCGCCACAGCGCCACGACCGCGCTCCACCACGAGGTGCCGATCCGGTAGGTCAGGTCCCAGAGGACGAGCAGCGTGAGGTAGACGACGGGGAGCGGGGGGTCGTCCCCGAACAGCCGGTCGATGAGGGTCGGCCCGCCGGTCGCGTCCCACGCGAACAGGTAGGTGAGCAGCGCGATGAACGCCAGCACGCCCAACACGATCTCGATGCTCGACCCGAACAGCAGGCGCTTGTGCTCGGGCGGCGTACCGAGCAGCCGGTTCTTCGCCCCGAGGCGGTGCATCTCGACGCTGCCGACGGCCGCGACGACGACCGCGACCGTCCCGGCGACGACGGCGTCCCAGGTCCCGTAGTACCAGCCGAGCGCCACCACGCCGACCTCGAAGATGGCGAACTGGAGCGCGACCGCCAGCGTGCGCGAGACGTCGAGCCCCGGGATCCCGCCGACGAGACTCTCGTACACCCACGTCTCCCCGTACTCGCGGCTCACGGCGAGACCCCGGGCAGCGCGCTCAGCGGCGACGCCTCCGCGTTCTGCGACTCGGTCAGCGCCCGGGCGACCGCGAGCTCGAAGGGCGTGCGCTCGACGGGCACCAGCTCCCGGATCCGGTCGTCCTCGACGATCACGGTGTTTCGGAGCCCCTCAACCAGCGACCGGGCGAGGTAGGGGTTCACGTCGGTGACGAGCCGGAGCCACCGAGCTGACAGTCCGGGGCTCAACACCGGGACCCGCACGATCCGGAGGGAGTGGCCGAGCTGGCGCCTGGTCCGGCGGAGGATCTCGGCGTATGTCAGCACTTCCGGTCCTCCGATCTCGAACGTCTCGCCGGCGGTCTCGGGGGCGGAGAGGACCCCCGCCAGATACGCGATCACGTCGCCGATCGCGATCGGCTGGCACAGCGTGTCGACCCACTTCGGCGTGACCATCACGGGGAGTCGCCGAGCGAGCCCAGACACCACCTCGAAGCTCGCGCTCCCGGCGCCGATGATGATCGCGGCGCGCAGCGTCGTGAGCGCCGGGTCGCCCTCGGCGAGGATCCGCTCCACCTCGCGGCGCGACCGGAGGTGCTCGGAGAGCTCCTCGCGGTCTTCTCCGAGCCCGCCGAGGTAGACGATCCGGTCGATCCCGGCGGCCGACGCGGCCGCAACGAAGTTCCTCGCGCAGTTCCGGTCGCGCTCCTCGTACCCCGGGCCGCCGTCCATCGAGTGGACGAGGTAGTACGCGGCGTCGACCGCCTCGCCGTCGAGTTCGAACGCCGGGGGGAGCGTCTCCGGTTCCAGGAGGTCGCCCTCGACGACCGAGACGCCCTCGGGCGCGTCGTAGCCGTCGGCGTCGCGGACGAGCGCGACCACGTCGTGGCCGCGCGAGAGGAGCGTCGGGACGAGCCGGCTCCCGACGAATCCGGTCGCGCCGGTGACGAGCACTCGCATACCGTCTCCTGGGGCGGAACGACCATAAGCCTCGGCCCCCGGACCGATCGCTAGAAGTGCCCTCGGGTTCCTCCTCCGGTATGCGCGCAGGCGAGTTCGAACCGGTCCGCGGCGTCGAGGACCTGTACGTCCACGACACCGGGATGTTCGACACCGACGAGTACGGCGCCGTTTACGTGTACGACGCCGAGCGACCGATCGTGATAGACACGGGGACGGGGGCGAACCGGGAGTCCCTGTTCGAGAGCATAGAGGCGATCGGGATCGACCGCGAGGAGCTCGCGTGGATACTCCCGACCCACGCCCACCTCGACCACGCGGGCGGCGCCGGGTACCTCGCGGAGCGCTATCCGAACGCCGAGGTCCGGGTGCCCGAGAAGGGCGTCCGCCACCTCGTCGACCCCGACGCGCTCGTCGCCGGCACCAAGTCGGCGGTCGAGGAGCAGTGGGAGTACTACGCCGAGCCGCGGCCGGTCCCGGACGAGCGGATCGCGGGCGTCGCCGACGGCGACCGGATCGACCTCGGCGACCGCGAGCTCGTCGTCCGCGACGCGCCGGGGCACGCCCCCCACCACGCGGTCTACCACGACCCCGACGCGGACGTGGTGTTCGCCGCCGACGCCGCCGGCATCTACGTCCCCGCGGTCGACGCGGTGACCCCGACGACGCCGCCGCCCCAGTTCGACTTCGAGCAGTGCCTCGACGACATCCGGCTGATCGAGGAGATCGACCCCGAGACGGTCTGTTTCGGTCACTTCGGGCCGCGGACCTGCGACGAGGCCCTGATCGGCGAGGCGAAGCGAGCGTACGTCGAGTGGGTCGAGCGCGTCAGGGAGAAGCGCGCCGAACTCGGCGACGACGAGGCGGTCGTCGAGCACTTCGAGTCGGCGAGCCGCGACGTCGACTACTGGAACCGCGAGCGCGCGCGGGCGAACGCGAGCCTGAACGCGAGAGGCGTGTTAACGTACCTCGACCGCGTCGGCGACGAGGCGTGACTCGTCGGAGGGGGGCGAAGGGCAGGAAAGCGACTCGGCGGGAAGCGGCGACGGAGGCGCGGACCCGGCGAGAGAAACGCCCTAAACCCCGCCGCCCGTAGGCCGCGGCAGATGGGCATCTTCGACACGATCCGGGCCGTGCTCGGGACGAGCGCCGAGACCGACGCGACCCGCGAGGCGGACCCCGAGGACCTCTTCGGGATGTCGACCGCGTACATGACGATGGAGGCGGACCTCCGCTACGACCACTGCGGCGAGGCCGCCCTGTGCTTCTCCGGGATGGACAGCACGCGCTTCGACGAGGCGGTCGAGACCGTCGAGGCCATCCTGGAGGCCGGCGAGATCGACACCGGCACCGGCTTCCACCGGTACGAGGACGACCACGGCTACCAGTGGTTCGTGCTGGAGGACGACGACCCCGAGGACCTGGTGACGAGCGTCCACTTCGCGGCCGACCAGTTCATCGAGGAGGGGTTCGGGTCGCGGCTGCTCGCGGCCGTCTTCGGCTTCGAGAACGACGACGGTCCGGTCTACTGGATCTACTCGTTCCGCCGGGGCGCGTACTACCCGTTCGCGCCGCGGGGGACGAACGACCGGAACCAGCGGGTCGAGTTCAAGCTCCAGTCCGTCCTGGACGGCGAGCTCGGCTTAGAGGACGACGAGTCGTACTGGTACCCGCTGTGGCCCGACGCGCCCGGGAGCCACCCGTGGGAGTGACCGCCGAGCCGACGGTGGTCCGATGAGCGACGGCCGCGGCCCGACCGGCGGGCCGGAACTCGGCGTCGGGTCCGACGCGGACGGTCGGAACGCCCCGAAGAAGCGCCTGCTCCGCGGCGTCGCCGTCCAGGCCGCGGCCGTCGCGGCGGCGGTCCACCTGCTGTGGGCGTGGCCCCGGCTCGGCTCGCCCCCGGACGCCCGCCCGTACCTCTTCCTCGCCGGAAGCGCGCTCGCCGCGGCGGTCGCCGTCGCGACGCTCCGGGCGGGCGAGTACCGTCGTCTGTACGCCCTCGGGGCGGGGACGCTCGGGACGTTCCTCGGCGGGTTCCTCGCGTGGCACGGGACCGGCGCCTCCGCGGCGCTCGCGGCCGAGCCGCTGGCGGTCGTCGCGGCGATAGCGGAGGTCGTCGGGGTCGTCGCCTTCCTCGCGCTGTACCGCCTCGCGCCGCCGACGAGCGTCGCCCTCGAACGGCGACGGGACGAGGCACCGGACGAGGCGTCGGGGGACGGGGGGGAGGGGCCGCCGTGAGCGACGCGTACCTGACGGTCGCCGAGCGCGCGACCGCGCGGTTCGAGGTTCAAGGGTCGGAGTTCCTCGGCCACGTCGCGCCCGTCGACACGGTCGAGGCGGCCGAGTCGTTCGTCGCGGCGGTCCGCGAAGAGTACGCGGACGCGACCCACAACGTGCCCGCGTACCGCGTGCCCGCGGGCGAGCCGTCCGAGCGGACGCCGGGGTCGGAGCCGATGCTCAGGGAGTACTCGTCGGACGATGGCGAGCCGACCGGATCGGCGGGCAAGCCCGCGTTGAACGTGCTCCAGCAGCGCGAGGTCCGGAACGTCGCCGCGGTGGTGACGCGGTACTACGGCGGGACGAACCTCGGGGTCGGCGGGCTCGCGCGCGCCTACTCGCGCGCGGTGAAGGACGGGATCGACGCCGCCGGCGTGGTCGAGGAGCGGCCGCACCGCGCCCTCGTCGTCGAGACCGAGTACGACGACTCGGGGACGGTCCGGGGCGTGATCGAGTCGGCGGGCGTCGAGTTCGACGCCGACTACGGCGAGCGCGTCCGGTTCGACCTCCGGGTTCCGGTCGAGGAGGTCGAGGCGCTCCGCGAGCGGCTCAACGACGCGACGAGCGGACGGGTCGAGATCGGACGCTAGCGGTCGCCAGAGACCCGGAACGCGGTCCGAGGGCTCCACCTACGAGAACTTCCGGACCGTCATGTCGAGGGTGTCGAGGTCGAGGATGGGGGCGTAACCGGCGTCGGGGTCGATGTTGACGGACTTCTGGAAGTCGGTCTGGGCCTGCCAGCAGCCGGAGTTGACCGCGAGCACGTTGTGGTACTTCCCCCAGCCGAGCTTGTGGACGTGGCCGGTGTGGAACACGTCGGGCACGTCCTCGATGACGAGGTAGTCGCGCTCCTCGGGCGCGACGCGGGTGTGGCCGCCGAACTGCGGGGCGACGTGGCGCTTCTTCAACAGGTGGTACATCGCCTTGTGCGGCTCGTCGTAGCTCGCCTTCTCCTCCGGCAGCTCCGCGATCACCTCGTCGAGCGAGACGCCGTGGTACATCAGCACCTCGACGCCCTCGACCGAGACCGTGGCGGGGTTCGAGACGATCCGGGCGTCGTGGACGTCGAGGATGTCCCGGATCTCGTCGTCGAAGCCCGGCTGCGGCTCGGCGAGCCGGACCGCGTCGTGGTTGCCGGGGATCATCACGACCTCGGTGTCGGCGGGCACCTCCTTGAGGTGCTCCGAGAAGGCCTCGTACTGCTCGTAGATGTCGACGATGTCCAGCTCCTCGTCCTGATCGGGGTAGACGCCGACCCCCTCGACCATGTCGCCAGCGAGGAGGAGGTACTCCACGGGGTCGGCCTCGGGGGTGTGGAGCCAGTCGGTGAACGAGTGCCACGCGTCGGCCATGAACTCGTCGCTGCCGACGTGGACGTCGGAGATCAGCGCGGCCTGGACGTGGCGGTCCGCCCCGCCCGGGCGGTGGGTCCGAGGGACGTCCGGGAAGTGGAGCGAGTCGGCGAAGAGGATGCCGGCGTCGTCCGCGAGCGACCCCTCGACGGCGACGCACTCGTCTAAGAGGATCTCGTCGACCACGTCGGCGAGGCCCTTGTCCTTCATCACGAGGGCGGGGAAGGTCCCGGTGGTGTCCTCCAACTCGATCAGCCAGTGGCCGGACTTCGTGGAGCGCACGTCGTTGACGAGGCCGATCATCGCGGCGTCGCTGCCGCCCGGCATGTCGGCGATCGCCTCCGCGGGCCGGTGGTTGACGCGGCCGCGGAGGATCTTCGAGAGCCGCTCGTAGCGGTCGCGGAACGTCGTGACGAAGTCCGTGTACTCGCCGGTCCCCGTGCTGCGCCCGGTCATGTCGTTGCCGACCGCCAAGTCGCGCAGGTCGGGGTCGCCGCGGCGTTCCGAGTTGTCGGAGGAGGCGGCGGTGGCCTCGGCGACCTCGGCAGTCTCGGCGGCTCCGGCGGTGTTGTCCGTCCCGGCAGCGTCGGCGGTCTCGACGGGATCGTCCGTCTCGACGGCGTCCGCGGTCGCGGTCGGTGCGTCGGCGGTCCCTCGCGAGGCCGCCCCGACGTCCGCCGGTTCCGGATCCGCAGACCCCTTCGTTTCGACTGGAGATTGTCCCGTTTCGCCGGGCGAACCCGGAGATTCGTCGGTCTCCCCGATCGCGTCGCGGACGTGGTCGGCGGTGATCCGCAGGGCGTCGTCGGGGGCGCGGTCGACGGCGGCCGCGACGGCGGCCGTCGGGTCGGTCGCGCCGGCGAGCAGGGTGACCGCCTCGCGCTCGGCGTTGTAGCCGCGCTCGGCGAGGGCTTTCGCGATCCGGGCGTTCGACTCCAGCGGCACGCTACCCGAAAGGGGGGTCGCGGGCAAAACCGTTCCGGAGGCGTCGAAGGAAGTCGGTGCGCGGGAGCCCGAGCTCCCGGAACGCGGGGACCCGGAAGCTTATGAACGGAACCCTCCAAAGCCGACGTAATGGACGAAGGGGATCGGCCGACGGACTCCGACGAGTCGGCCGGTCGAGACGAGCGGACGGACGAGGAGTCCGCGGCGGCGTCCGAGGGCTCGGACGACGGAGCGTCCGGCGAATCGGCCGACCGGTTTTCTGACGAGTCGGCAGACCGGCTTCCCGGGGAGTCGGACGACCGCCTTCCCGACGAATCCGCCGGTCCGACCTCCGTCGGCGAGGACGACGTGCCCTCCGATTCCGAGGTTGAGGCTCACTCTCGGGACGAGCCCGGGTCGCTCGGGCAGGGCGAGGCCGCGACCGGGCAGCGGAGCGCGTCGAGAGCGGGAGGGGAATCGGGAATCGAGTCGGGAGAGCCGACGGCGGACGAGTCGCTCGTACACCGGTTCCGGCACGATCGGGAGGGCGCGCTGATGTGGATCCGGGAGATGCTGTCGAGCGTCGCCGTCGTTCTCCTGGTCGGACTGCTGCTGTTCGGCGTCAGCGGCGTGTGGCCGCCGATGGTCGCCGTCGAGTCCGGAAGCATGGAGCCGAACATGCGGGTCGGCGACCTGGTCTTCGTCACCGAGCCCGGCCGGCTCGCGCCGGACGCGGCCGAAAACGGGGTCGGCGTCGTCACCCACGAGGTGGGCCAAAAGGTCGACTATCGGACGTTCGGGTCCTACGGGTCGGTGATGATATACACGCCGCCCGGCCGGACCGGGGCGCCGATCATCCACCGGGCGATGTTCCACGTCACCGAGGGCGAGAACTGGTACGACCGCGCCGACGCGGAGTACCACAACGCCGTCGACTGCGGGTCGCTCGCCAACTGCCCGGCGCCGCACGACGGGTACATCACCCTCGGCGACAACAACGGCGCCTACGACCAGGCCAGCGGCCTCTCGCCGCCGGTCAGGGCCGAGTGGGTGAACGGAGTGGCACGTCTCCGGGTCCCGTATCTCGGCTACATCCGGCTGATCGCGACGGGACAGGTAGAGCTGAACGAGGCGATAGCGGGGGCGGTGGGAAGCGGTCTCCCGGCGACCGGACCGGGGATCGCTTCGACTGCGCCGACGGCGTAGCTTCCGAGGGAGCCGTTGTTAGGGCGACCTCGACGGACCGAGATTAGTTGTCGAACCGCGCCTGGACGAACGGCTGCGCGTTCTCGATGTCGCCGAGCCGCGAGTCCGACAGGAGCACCGCCTCCGTCTCCTCGACGGGCACGGAGAGGCCCATTTCCTTCGTCCGGCCGTAGCGGCCCTTCGAGACGACGACGGCGTTGACGATCCCGAGCATGTCGAGTTCGCTGATGAGGTCGGTGACCCGTCGCTGGGTTAAGACGTCGGCGTCGATCTCCTCGCAGAGGCGCTTGTAGATGTTGAACACCTCGCCCGTGTTGATGTTGTGAACCCCGTTCTTTTCGAGGAGAATCACCGCGAACAGGACGATCTTGCTCTGCGTCGGGAGCGTGCGGACGACCTCGACGACGCGGTCGAGCTCGATCTTGTCCTGGGCCTGTCGGACGTGTTTCTCCGCGACGATCTCGGCCTGCGAGCGCTCTGCGAGCTCGCCGGCGGTGCGGAGGAGGTCGAGCGCGCGTCGGGCGTCGCCGTGTTCTTGGGCCGCGAAGGCGGCGCAAAGCGGGATCACGTCGTCGGTGAGCGCGTCGGGCTTGAACGCGGTGTCGGCGCGGTGCTGGAGGATGTCGCGGAGCTGGTTGGCGTCGTACGGCGGGAAGACGATCTCCTCCTCGCCGAGGCTCGACTTGACGCGGGGGTCGAGGAAGTCGGTGAACTTCAGGTCGTTCGAGATGCCCATGATCGAGATCCGCGAGCGGTCGAGCTCGGAGTTCATCCGGGAGAGGTTATAGAGGGTGTCGTCGCCGCTCTTCTCGACGAGCTTGTCGATCTCGTCGAGCATGATCACGACCACGCGCTCGTGGTAGTCGACCGCCTCGAAGAACGTCGAGTAGACGCGGTCGGTGGGCCAGCCCGTCATCGGCACCTCCTCCATCTCGTCGGCGTCCTCTTCCAGCGTCTCGATGCGGTCGTCGAGCTCGTCGACCGAGTCGAACTCGGTGTCGGCGAGAGCGGCGGCCGGGTCGCGCCCGGCGGTCTCCGCGGCGTCCGTCGCGTCGGCGCGGAGCCCTTCCAGCCGCTCTAACCGGTCGGCGATCACCGCCTGGTTCTCCTTGATGAACGTGTTCGCGAGCTGGGCGAGGACGCGGTACTGGGTGTCGGTCACCTCGCAGTTGATGTACTCGACCTCGCAGGGCACGTCGTACTTCTGGGAGGTGGACTCGAGCTCCTGGGAGACGAACTTCGCCGAGGCGGTCTTTCCGGTCCCCGTCTTCCCGTAGATGAGGATGTTCGAGGGCGTCTCGCCGCGGAGCGCGGAGACGAGGATGGTCGCCATCCGGTTGATCTGATCGTTGCGGTGGGGGAGCTCGTGCGGCGTGTACGAGGGGCGGAGGACCTCCTTGTTCTCGAATATCGGTTCGCCGGAGAGGAGGTCGTCGAACAGCCCCTGGTTGTCGTCGTCGTCGTCGAGCACGACGCCGTCGAAGTCGACGTCTGGCGACGACCGGTCGCGGCCGCCGTTGTCGAGCCCCGCCGTTTCGGGTCGAGCGTCGGTCGAGAGGGAGGCCGCGTCGGGGTCCGAGTCGGCGTCCGAGACGCCGAAGTCCGATCCCGCGTCGACGCCGGTGTCGGACCCGGTCGGAGCGTCGGGGTCGAAATCGTCGACGTCGGGAGAGTCGGACCTTTCGTCCCCGGACTCGGCGGTTGCGGAGCCAGTACGCTTGACGTCGTCAGGATCGGTCGCCGAAGAGCGGTTCGACGGCGAGTCCTCGGAGCTGCTGCTATGATCTGATTCGTCGCCGTCGTCCGGGTCGATGCCGCCGTCGGCCCGTGGTGTGTGATCGCCTTCGTCCATGTGAACCCCTCCGTTTCAGGTGGAGACGGCGACGGAACACCCGTCAGACGCCGTCTCCGGTCGGAAACACGCGTTCGCGGTCGGAATCGAGACCGACCACGTCCAGTTGATACAGTCGAACCAGATGAAGAGACGGTACAAAAGTGTTCCTCTCTGGAGTTGAAACGCCCCCCTCGATCGAGGCGTCGGGGCGATGGAAGGGTCGATTCGGGTCGGACGACGCGTCGGTCGGACCTATCGGGAAACGGATCTGACTCGGACGAGGGCCGGACAGATCGCGAGGCATCTCGACGGGAACAAGACGTGTTGTGGACATCGGCCGCCGTTTCGGTTACCTCGCCCTTTGGCGATTGTCTCGGTAATGTCTGTATCCGAACCCCGCGCACCGCCTCGTTCTCGGCGATTTCGGGCCCCGGTTTCTCGCTCGGAGAGCCGCGTCGGCTGGGGATACCCCCACACCCCTTCGTTTCGGGTGGAACGACGGATAGGCGGGGTGGGGGTGTTAGGCCGTCTATAGATAGCGGCAGTTTTAATACAAACACTACACTACAGTACCCTCGACAATCTACTAAAGATTATATTTGTAGAGTTGTGGTTATTTTATTTGATCTCCACCCTGATTTTATCTGGTGGGATTCCAACTGACACCCGAGCGGCCACCATCCGCCCCGGCAGTTCTCCGGGTTCCACCTGAAACGAAGGGGTGGGGGGCTACCGTCCGACCCTGATTGGTCACCGACCTGTCTCGGGTAGCGACAGACCCCAGCCGGGCTACGGCGACGTCGTCCGCTTCGAGGGGTCCAACCGGCTCCGCGACGGCCGCAACGGCCGCGACCGGGCCGGTCCGCGGCTCGTCGCGGTCGACGATTCCTGACGGCACAAGACGGGCCGGAAGCGACTCTTTCGACTTCTTGCCGCCTTCCTACTTCTTGCCGCCTTCCTACTCGCTCCCGTTCGACTGCTCGCCTGCTCCGCTACTCTCGGTCCGTTCGAGCGACTCGAAGATGAACTCGTCCATCGCCTGCCGGGCCTCCTCGGGCGCGTCCTCGTGGCCGAGCGAGATCCGCCGCCCGCGGGCGGCGTGGATGATGTCGGTCACCAGCTGGCCCATCCGCTCCGCGTCGACGTCTCGGAAGACGCCCTCCTCGATCCCCTCCTCGACCACCTCGACGATGCCGCCGCGGATGCGATCGTAGTGCTCGTTGAACACCTCGCGGTGTTCGCCGTCGTTCTGCGCGTGCGTGTACAGCTCGTGGTACACCTTCATCCGGTCCCAGTGGCTGAACTCCTCGAACTCGGGGCCGAACATACACTGGTCGACGCGGGCTCGGAGCTCCGTCCGCGGGTCCGCCCCGCCGTCGACGACCACGCTCCCCTCGTACTGGTCGATGATGTATTCGAGGAACGAGGACATCAGGTCGTACTTCCCGTCGAAATGGTAGTGGATGACCTGTCGCGACGAGGCGAGCGCCCCCTCGACCGGTCGCGACGAGGCGTAACCGGTGACTGGTCGCGACGAGGCGTAACCGGTGACTGGTCGCAACGAGGCGTAACCGGTGACTGGTCGCGACGAGACGTGACCGGTCCCGCGTTTCGGGTCCGTCCGGCGTCGACGCTCCGGATCGGGGATGTCTGACGCAGTTCTTAAGTGAGAGCGGCGAGGACCCTACCGTAATTCCCCGAACGGGCGTCGAGCGCGCGGATCGAACGGCGTCGCGAAACGACCGCGGTGTTCGGGTCAACCACACACGGACTGGAGGTCAGGATGGGACTGCTCACGAATCTCAGAGACAGCATATCGCGGGTCACGGACGGCCTGTTCGCGGCCGACGAGCCCAAGCGGATCGGGATCTACGGACCGCCGAACGCCGGCAAAACGACCCTCGCAAACCGGATCGCACGCGACTGGACGGGTGACGCCGTCGGGCCCGAGAGCCACATCCCCCACGAGACTCGCCGGGCCCGCCGGAAGGAGAACGTGGAGATCGAGCGCAACGGGCGTAAGGTCACCATCGACATCGTCGACACCCCCGGGGTGACGACGAAGGTCGACTACAAGGAGTTCCTCGACCACGACATGGAGAAGGACGACGCCGTCCGCCGGTCGCGCGAGGCGACCGAGGGCGTCGCGGAGGCGATGCACTGGCTCCGCGAGGACGTCGACGGCGTCATCTACGTGCTCGACTCCACCACCGACCCGTTCACGCAGGTGAACACGATGCTGATCGGGATCATCGAGTCGCAGGACCTGCCGGCGCTCATCCTCGCGAACAAGACGGACTTGGAGGGGTCGGACGTCCAGCAGATCGCGAACGCCTTCCCGCAACACGAGACGATCCCGCTGTCCGCGCTGGAGGGCGACAACATGGACGAAGTGTACACCAAGATAGCGGAGTACTTCGGCTGATGCCTGGCCCGAAAGCCAACGTCGACGCCGCGGACGACCCGGACGACGGCGACGACGGCGTCCGGATCGACATGATAAGCGGCGCGCGGATGGAGGGGCTCACGGGGATGGAGAAGATCCGGCTCATCCTCGACGGCGTCCGCGAGGGCAACATCGTCATCCTCGAAGAGGGGCTCTCCCCCGACGAGGAGTCGAAGCTCATCGAGGTGACGATGACCGAGATCAGCCCCGACGACTTCACAGGCATCGAGATAGAGACGTACCCGAAGGCCGAGGCGGGCGACCAGAGCTTCCTCGACAAGCTGATGGGCCGCGAGTCGACCCAGAAGCTCACCGTCATCGGCCCGGCGAACCGCATCGAGACCCTCCACAAAGACGAGAACCTCATCAGCACGCTCGTCTCCCGCAAGTAGATGCCCCACCAGTGTACCTCCTGCGGGCGGACGTTCCCCGACGGCTCCAAGGAGATGCTGTCGGGCTGTCCCGACTGCGGCGGGAACAAGTTCCAGTTCAAGCCCGCCGGGGCCGCGGACGACGCCGGCGCCGACGCGGGCGGCCGGGCGTCCGAGTCCGCTCCCGACCGGTCCGACCGGACGGCACCGGGCCCGGACGACTCGTCGGCGCCGACTACCGACGAGCCCGCGGCCGACCGCCGTCCGACCGAGCCCGCGGACGCGGCGCCGAGCGACGCCTCCGCGAGCGTCGACGCCACGGGCGAGTCCGACGGCACCGAACAGATCGCCGACCGGAGCGACGAGGACACCGCGCAGGCGAGCGCCCGCTCGGAGGTGGTGTCGCCGGACGAACTCGACCGCGCGAGCCGCGACGTCGAGCCCGCGGAGACGCCGGCGGCGGAGGAGCCCCAGCCCGGCATCGACGCGCTCCGCGACGAACTGAACGACCAGTTCGAGAGCATCCGCATCGTCAGCCCCGGGCAGTACGAGCTCAACCTGATGGAGCTGTACGACAGACAGGAGTACATCATCTCCCTCCAGGAGGACGGCCGGTACGTCATCGAGATGCCCGACGCGTGGGGCCTTCAGGACGAGTAGGGACCTCTCCGCCCCGACCCCGCGGGCCCGGACTCCCCGACTCCCCGGCCCCTCGGTTCCGCGGTCGCCACGCCGCGTTCCGCGACTGCTTCCCCCGTCGATCGACGCCGTCCAGATCTCCGGTGATCGTTCGTTTCGATTTCCCGGTGTCTCCCCCGTCCTTTCGTGCGGTTCTGCGATTCGGGCGACCCTTGTCGAAGAGGATACTGTTATCCGGCTTCCTCCGCTACGCAGTGGCATGTTTACCGATCGCCGCAGACCGAGCCGGGACTCCGGCTCCGGTTCGGGCCGCGCCGTCCCGCTCGCCCGCCGCCGACCACACCCCCGACACCGAGCGCCTCGCGCTTCCGACGAGGTAGCCGCATGCGCGTAGTCGCGAAGTTCGGCGGCACGAGCCTCGGGAGCGGCGACCGGATCGAGCGCGCGGCCGACTCGGTCGCGAGCGCGGTCGCCGCCGGCCACGAGATCGCGGTCGTCGCGAGCGCGATGGGGTCGACCACCGACGACCTCCTCGACGACATCACCTTCGAGACGGACGACGCCGACCGCGCCGAGATCGTCTCGATGGGCGAGCGCACCAGCGTCCGGATGCTGAAGGCTGCCCTGTCGGTCCGCGACGTCGACGCCGTCTTCCTCGAACCCGGCCACCCTGACTGGCCGGTCATCACGGACGAGCTCGGGGAGGTCGACGTGGCGGAGACGAAGAAGCGCGCGCGGGAGGTCGCCGCCGACATGGACGGCGTCGTCCCGATCATCACCGGGTTCCTCGCCGAGGACCACGACGGCAACGTCACCACGCTCGGGCGCGGCGGGTCGGACACGACCGCGGTGATGCTCGGCAACTACGTGGACGCCGACGAGGTCGTGATCGTCACCGACGTCGAGGGCGTGATGACGGGCGACCCGCGCGTCGTCGAGGGCGCGCGCAACGTCGGGCAGATAACCGTCGACGAGCTGCGAAACCTCTCGTTTCGCGGGGCCGAGGTCGTCGCGCCCTCCGCGCTCTCGTACAAGGACGAGGACCTCGCCGTCCGGGTCGTCCACTACCAGCACGGCGACCTCCTCCGGGGCGGCACCCGGATCGAAGGCGAGTTCGAGAGCCTGATCGACATGCGCGAGGAGCCGCTGGCGTGTCTCACCATCGCGGGCCGGGCGATCCGCAACCGACCCGGGATCCTCTCGGAGCTTTCGAACGCGCTCCGCGCCGAGGAGATCAACATCGACGCGGTCGCCTCCGGCATGGACTCGGTCACCTTCTACGTCGACGTCGAGGTCGCCGAGACCGCCGAGGCGCTGCTCCACGAGGCGGTCGTCACCGACGAGGCGCTCTCCTCGGTCACCGTCGCCGACCCCATCGCCGTGATCCGCGTCACGGGCGGCGAGCTCCCCAACCAGTCCGGCGTCATCCAGGACATCATCGCGCCCATCGCGGACGCCGGGATCAACATCATCGACCTGATCACCAGCGCCACCTCCGTCGCGGTGTTCGTCGACTGGGACGACCGCGAAGAGGCGCTCGGCATCGTGCAAGAGCGGTTCGACTGACCGGATCGATCCGACCTCACCGGCTCTCAACCGCCCTCCTCCGGATCGAACCGATACCGCGTCGTCGCGCCGTCGATCCGCGGTCCCGAGCCGACCGCCCGGAACCCGACCGCCTCGGCCGCGTCGGCCGCGGTTCCGTCGGCCGGCAGGACGGCTTCGACGGTCATCCCTTCCCGGGTCGCGAACCCCACCGGCTCCTCGAACAGGCGCTCGACCGGGTCGGGGGCGCCCTCGACGTTCGTCACGTGGACGACGCCGTCCCGCACGTCGAACGCGACGAACCCCGCGACCGCGTCGACCGCGGTGTCGTCGCCGGCGTCCGCGTCGGCCCCGTCGGTCACGCCGACGCGAACCGACCGATCGTGGATCATGTCGCGGACGACGCCCTCGGGGCGCCCCGTCATCGACGCGAGGGCCGCGGCGTCGGCCTCGACCCCGTCGCGAACTCGCATACCTCCGCACTCTCCCCCGACGACATAAAATCGCCGCCCGGTCGCCGCGGACCGGATGATTTTAACGACCGGCGCGCCCAGTGACACGCATGAACAAATCGACCCAGATCGTGGTTGGTACGATCGGCGTCTCGGCCGTCCTCTCGGTGCTCATCGTCCTCTCGTACGTCTTCGCCTGATGTTCTCGTCCCGGTCGCTCGACGACGACCTCGCGGCGGTCCGCGACCGGTACGCGCCCGGGTCGCCCGTCCTCGACGTCGACGCCGACTTCGAGACGCTCCCGCCGGCGGCCGCGGAGGACCTCGGGCTCTTCGTCGACGGGCTCGACCCCGCCTCCTACCCGGCCGAGTGGCTCCCGGACTCGGTCCCGGACCTGCTCCGGAAGCACGCCGGGCCGGCGTTCACCGTCGGGCTGCCCGGCGACGGTACGGTCGTCCGGACGGCGCAGACCGACCCGCCGGCCGTCCTCGTCAAGCGCCGCGCGGAGGGGACGCCGGACGACTTCCTCGCGTTCCTGATCGCCGAGCGGCTGGTTCAGATCGGCCGCGAGCCGGCGCCGGGCGCGGTCCACGGCGACGCCTCGAACGGCGGCGACCCGGTCGGCCTCCCCGAGTCGTTCCTGCCCTTCTTCGGCGAGCGCTACCGCGACCTCGACGCCGCGATCCGCCGCCCGGACCCGGAGACCGGCGAGTCGACGACCGGGTTCGGTCCGACCGACGTCTTCCAGGTCGCGAACGCGCTGTTCGACGCGTGGGTCGGGCTCCACGCCCGCGACGCGTTCGCGTCGTGGGAAGACGAGTATCCTCGGCTGTTCGACGCCTGGGTCGACGCGGGCGACCGGCTCTCCGGGCGGCTCGGCGACCTCTCCGGCGAGGTGGCGCGCGGCGACACCGACTTCCCGGCCGCGACGGAGTACGCCTGCTCGGCGGTCAAACACGACCTCGACCCGCCGGCGCCGTACGGCGCGCTCGACACGACCGCCTACCGGGAACGCGGGGCGCCCTACGCGGTCGCGTGGGCGGACAAGACGTTCGCCGCGCTCGTCGACGAGGAGTAGCGTCGCCGTGGCGGCCGCAACCGTCGTTCAGACGTCGACGACGACGTCGCCGTCGCCGTCGAGGTCGATGACGCCGTCGAACAGGTCGCGGAACCGGTCAAGGGTCGCGACCTCGTGGACCTCCTCGGAGAGGTGGAAGATGCCGACCGCGTCGTGTTCGTCGAGCAGGTCGAGGATCTCGGCGGCCGCCTCGTACACGGCGTCGTCGTCGGCGTAGTAGGCCATCTCGGTGAGCGAGTCGACGGAGACGCGTCGCTTCCCCTCGTTCTCCGTGAGGAACCGCTCGACGCGGTCGACGACGCCGTCGAGGTCGTCCGGCGCGGAGACGTAGTAGACGTCGTCGGACGTGCGGCGCGAGTAGCCGCGCTCGACGGAGAGCGTGTCGAGGATGGTCGCCTTCGTCTCGTCGACGTCGTAGTACTCCAGCTTCTGTTCGACCTCGCGCGCCGTCGTCCGCGTCGAGACGACGAGGAACGCGTCGGTGTCGGTCTTCAGGAAGTCCGTGTCGATCCGGTCCGTCTCGCCGATGCTCGGGTGAATGAGGAGCAGTCCGGTCCCGCCCGGTATCGCCTCCGGCCCGTTCTCGATGGCGAGGGAGTAGTCCATGGGATTGGAACTCGCCGGACCGACTTAACGGTGCGGGCCGGGGCGTCCGAGACCGTCGGACGCGAGCGGGTCGCTCGGTCCGCGTCCGGCCGGCATTGCGCTCGATCGCGTCCACCCCTTCGTTTCGTTTGGAAGTTCTGATAGGTGTGCGTCTGTCGGTCGGCCGACCGCCCGCAAGCCGACGGCTCTCGGGTCGCGCCGGTCGGTTTTTTTGCCCCGCCCGCCGTCGGTGCGGTCGATGCCCGGGCACGACTCCGCGCGCGACGTCTACCGGCAGGCGCTCCCGGTGATAGCCGTCAGCCTGATCGCCGGGCTGTTCGCGGGGACGATACTCGCCTCCGAGACAATGCGCGCGAACATCGCGGAGGTCCCCGGCCTCCTGCTGCTGCTGCCGGCGTTCCTCGCGACCCGCGGCGGGGTGTACGGCTCGCTCGGCGCCCGGCTCTCGACCGGCCTCCACCAGGGGATCATCGAGCCGCGGTTCCGCCCGGACCGCCGGCTCACCAACGCCGTCGTCGCCTCCTTCCTCAACGGGATGACCGTCTCCGTGTTCATCGCGGTCGTCACCTACGCGACGCTCGTCCTGTTCGGCGACGGCGGCAGCCTCTTCCAGCTGGTCGGCGTGATGGTCGTCGCCGGCTTCCTCTCCGCCGTCCTCATGATCACCGTGCTGATCGCGGTCATCTTCGTCGGCTACCGCCGCGGGCTCGACCCCGACAACGTCATCGGGCCGGTCGTCACGACGCTCGGCGACGTGTTCGGGGTGTTCTTCCTCCTCGTCGGGGTGGCCGTCGTGGGGGCCGTCTCGTGACCGAGCCGCAGTCGACCGTCGTCGACGAGTGGTCGGTCCGGCGGATCGTCCGGACGATGATCCCGCTTTTGGCCGCGCTGTCGGTGCTCCAACTCGTCTCAGGCACCGTGCTGGAGACCTACGAGGCGGTCCTCCTCCGGTACCCGGCCCTGCTCGTCCTCGTCCCGGTCCAGATCGGGACGGCCGGCAACCTCGCGTCGATCACCTGCTCGCGGCTCACGACGCAGCTGTACCTCGGGACCTACGAGCTCAGCCCGTCGAACCCCGCGCTCCGGGCGAACGCGGGCGCGGTGTTCGCGCTCGCGGCGACCGTCTTCGGCGCCGTCGGGATCGCCGCCTGGGCCATCGGGCTCGCGCTCGGCGGATCGCTCGCGCTCGGCCGGGTGCTACTGATCTCGCTTGTCTCCGGCATGGCGCTCGCCGCGCTCGTCGTCGCCGCCAGCGTCGCCGCCGTCGAGGCGTCCTACCGGATCGGGCTCAACCCCGACGACACGACGATTCCGGTGGTGACGAACCTCTGTGACATCGCCGGCGTGTTGATCCTCTTCGCGGTCGTCTCGGTCGTGCTGTGAGGACCGACCGGCTCGAACCCAACTAGAACACGCTGTCGGCTGTCGCGGCGCCGACGACGCTGAACACGGCGCCGACGGCGACGGCCTTCGCGGTCGTCGCGACCACCGCGCCGTCGCCGATCCCGCCCTCGACGAGGAACGTTTCGGGCGCGTCGAAGATCAGCGCGAGCAGGAGGACGGAGCCGAACGCGACCGTCATCAGCGAGACGAACCGCGTCGGGATCCCGACGAGGTCCGGCTCCTCGTCCACGTCGCGGCCGGTGTCGGCCCGGTACAGCGCGGCGTAGCCGATCAGCCCCACGAGCACGGCGGTCACGGTGGCCTGGATCCAGTTCATCCCCGCGGCGAGCTCCCACACCTCCGCGGTGACGACGAACGGCCCCGCGAGCAGGAAGCCGCCGACCGACTGCTGGGCAATGTCGG
This sequence comes from Halorubrum sp. ARQ200, assembly GCF_005435115.1. NCBI lineage: Archaea > Methanobacteriati > Methanobacteriota > Halobacteria > Halobacteriales > Haloferacaceae > Halorubrum > Halorubrum sp. ARQ200. The sequence goes on from NZ_SGTZ01000008.1 coordinate 28,867, forward strand.
CCACCCGGAAGTGCGGTCGGCGGAGCGCTCGCGGGCGTTTCATGTCCACCTCCGGGACCGGAGTCGGTAAAACACCGCCGTTTTTCACCGCTCTCCCCGTTCGGCCGGTATGAGCGTTCGCGAGGAGTTCGACGAGTGGGCGGCCGCGGGGAAGGACCGCGGCATGGAGGACCGGCACTGGCACACCGCGAAACACGTCTTGGCGCGGATGCCGGTCGAGGCGGGCGACGCCGTCCTCGATCTAGGGACCGGCTCCGGCTACGCGCTCCGCGCGCTGCGCGAGCGGGGAATCGGGCGGGGGTACGGCCTCGACGGCGCCCCGGAGATGGCGACCAACGCCCGCGAGTACACGGACGACGGCGCGGTCGGCTACCTCGTCGGCGACTTCGACGAGCTCCCCTTCGCCGACGACTCGCTGGACCACGTCTTCTCGATGGAGGCGTTCTACTACGCGAGCGACCCGGTCCACACCCTCGAAGAGATTCGTCGGGTACTCCGGCCGGGCGGCACCTTCTACTGCGCGGTCAACTACTTCGAGGAGAGCGAGACGACCCACGCGTGGCAGGAGAACATCTCGGTCGAGATGACGTTGTGGTCGCGCGAGGAGTACCGCGAGGCGTTCCGCGAGGCCGGGCTGTACGTCGCCGAACAGGACGCGATTCCGGATCGAGAGGTGGAGATTCCGGAGGCGTCGGAGTTCCCGACCGAGGGGTACGAAACGCGCGAGGCGATGGTCGACCGGTATCGGACGTGGGGGACGCTGTTGACGGTCGGCGTCGCTCCCTAACGCGTATTTCCTTTCGATCGACGGCGTCCGTCCCGATCCCTCGTGAGCGACTGCTCTCGTGAGGGCCGCCGCCGAAGCCCCAGCCTCGCGGTTCGCTCCGGGCTCCCTGCGGTCGCCCGTACGCTCACCGCGTCCCTCGCGCGTGCTCCTCGCGACCTCCGCTTCGCTCCGGCCGCTCGCAGGCACGCGCCACCGCGGTTCTGTTTGTGCGTATCCGTCGCCGTCGGCGGTCGCGGCCGCCTTCGTCGTCTCCCGCCATCGCGCTCTTCCGACGGTTTAAATCGGGTCGGCGCCCAGACTCCGGTAATGGAACCGAGTTCGCTCTCCGGGCTCCCCGCGGGCGTCGGCGAGGCGCTCGAGGCGGAGGGCGTCGCGGAGCTGTACCCGCCCCAGGAGGCGGCCGTCGACGCGGGCGTCACCGACGGCGAGAGCCTCGTCGCGGCCGTGCCGACCGCGTCCGGCAAGACCCTGATCGCCGAGCTCGCGATGCTCTCCTCGGTCGAACGCGGCGGGAAGGCGCTGTACATCGTCCCGCTGCGCGCGCTCGCCAGCGAGAAGAAAGCCGAGTTCGAGCGCTGGGAGGACCACGGCGTCACGGTCGGCGTCTCGACGGGCAACTACGACTCCGACGGCGAGTGGCTCGCCAGCCGGGACGTCATCGTCGCCACCTCGGAGAAGGTCGACTCGCTCATCCGCAACGGCGCGCCGTGGATCGACGACCTCACCTGCGTCGTCAGCGACGAGGTCCACCTCGTCGACGACTCCCACCGCGGCCCCACGCTCGAAGTCACCCTCGCGAAGCTCCGCAAGGTGAACCCCGGCCTCCAGACGGTCGCGCTCTCCGCGACCGTCGGTAACGCCGACGTCATTGCCGACTGGCTCGACGCCGAGCTGGTCGAGTCCGACTGGCGGCCCATCGCGCTCCGCACCGGGGTCCACTTCGGCAACGCGATCAACTTCGACGACGGGAGCCAGCGCGAGGTGCCCGTCGAGCGCGGCGAGGACCAGACCGCGAGGCTCGTCGCGGACGCCTTGGACACCGAGGAGGACGGGCAGGGCGGCTCCTCGCTCGTCTTCGTCAACTCCCGACGCAACGCCGAGTCGTCGGCCCGCAAGCTGACCGACGTGACGGGCCCCCGGCTCACCGGCGAGGAGCGCGACCGCCTCCGCGAACTCGCCGAGGAGATCCGCGGCGTCTCCGACACGGACACTTCCGAGGACCTCGCGGACGCGGTCGAGCGGGGGTCGGCGTTTCACCACGCCGGGCTCGCGAGCGAGCACCGCAGCCTGGTCGAGGACGCGTTCCGCGACCGGCTGATCAAGTGCGTCTCCGCGACGCCGACGCTCGCGGCCGGCGTCAACACCCCCGCCCGCCGGGTGATCGTCCGCGACTGGCGCCGCTACGACGGCGAGTTCGGCGGCATGAAGCCGCTCGACGTCCTCGAAGTCCACCAGATGTGCGGCCGCGCGGGCCGCCCCGGCCTCGACCCCTACGGCGAGGCGGTCCTGCTCGCGAACAGCGCCGACACCCGCGAGGAGCTGTTCGACCGGTACGTCTGGGCCGAGGCCGAGCCGGTCCGCTCGAAGCTCGCGGCCGAGCCCGCGCTCCGGACGCACGTCCTCGCGACGGTCGCGTCCGGCTTCGCCGCCACCCGAGACGGGCTGCTCTCCTTCCTCGATAACACCCTCTACGCGACCCAGACCGACGACGAGGGGCGACTCGCCGCCGTCACCGACACCGTCCTCGACTACCTCGACGTGAACGGCTTCGTCGAGCGCGACCGCGACGGCGGGAGCGAGGGCCTCGCGGCGACCGGCATCGGTCACACCGTCTCGCGGCTCTACCTCGACCCGATGAGCGCGGCCGAGATACTCGACGGGCTCCGCACCGTCCCGGACGGCGCGGACGACGGGGGCGCCGGCGACTTCGTGCCCGCCGACGGCGCCGCCCCCGGCCCCGACGCGGACGCCGACGACGCCGGGTTCACGACCTACACGCGGGCGAACGACGACGGGAACGAGCCCGCCGAGACGACCGAGTCGGACGCCGGCGACGGTCCCGCCGTCACCCCGCTCGGCCTCTATCACCTCGTCAGCCGGACGCCGGACACCTACCAGCTGTACCTCAAGTCCGGCGACCGCGAGGAGTACACGGAGGTCTGCTACGAGCGCGAGGCCGAGCTGCTCGGCGACACCCCCTCCGAGTACGAGGACGTGCGGTTCGAGGACTGGCTCGCCGCGCTGAAGACGGGCCGCCTCCTGGAGGACTGGGCGAACGAGGTCGACGAGGACCGGATCGCGGAGCGGTACGGCGTCGGGCCGGGCGACATCCGCGGAAAGGTCGACACCGCGGAGTGGCTCCTGCGCGCCGCCGAGACGCTCGCGCGCGACGTGGAGGGCATCGACGGCGACGTGGTCGTCCAGGTGCGCGAGGCCCGCAAGCGACTGGAGTACGGCGTCCGCGAGGAGCTGCTCGACCTCGCGGGCGTCCGCAACGTCGGCCGCAAGCGCGCCCGCCGCCTCTACGAAGCCGGCATCGAGAGCCGCGCCGACCTCCGCGAGGCGGACAAGGCGGTCGTCCTCGGCGCGCTCCGCGGCCGCGAGCGCACCGCCGAGCGCATCCTGGAGAACGCCGGCCGCGAGGACCCCTCGCTCGACGGCGTCGACCCCGACAGCTCGGCCTCCGCGGCGGCGACCGCGGGCGCGGACGCCGACGGCGACGGCGACGGGCAGGCGAGCCTGGGTGATTTCGGATGACGGCGCCCGCGACGGACGCCGACGGGGAGCCGGCGCCCGCCCCCGCGGTCCGTCTCGTCGCCGGGGCGTTCGCGGTCGCCGACCTCGACGCGTTCCTCGCCGACCTCGACGGGATCGCCGCGGAGACCGGCGCGGTCGTCCAGGCGTTCGACGCCGACCTCGTCGTCTCCGGGACGCAGCTCCGCGAGGCGGCGCGGCTCGCCGCCCGGGCTATCGCCCGCGGCGAGGCAGTCGCGCGCGACCCCGGCGTCGAGGTCCTGCTGTACGCCGCCGGGCGCCGACAGATCGACCGCGCGCTCGAACTCGGCGTCGCGGAGGACGAGCCTCGGGCCGTCGTCCTCGCCGCGGACTTCGGCGACGTGCCCGGCGCGGACCGTCCGCCGGCGGACCTCGACGGGGCGGTGGAGGCGGTCCGGGGACTCGCGCTCGACTCGGCCGAGCTCGCCGAGGGGGACGCGCCCGCGACCGGATTCGACGAGGAGCGCGTCCGCGAGTTCTACGGCGTCACCGACCGCGAGCTCGCCGCGACGAACGGCGGCCTCGCCGACGCCGTCCGCGAGCGCGTCGCGCTGCTGGACGTCGAGAAGTGACCGCGGACGCTCCGCTGCCACCCCTTCGTTTCGACTGGAGACCGCGGGACGGCGGCGCCGCTCGGTTCTAGGCGAAGCGAGACGCGAGAGAAGTAGTCCATCCTGGATTCGAACCAGGGTCGTTGCCCCCAGAAGGCAACAGGATTGGCCACTACCCCAATGGACTCCGTACTCATCAATAGCCAGTACGTCTTTGTAAGCGTTGCGCGTTGCGGCCGCCGTGCGATCGGTTGACGGGACGGCTTCCCGGCGGGGCGCGGTCGGGAGGGAGGGGTGGCCGCGCCGGGGCCGACCACCTCTCGCCGGATCGCGTTCGTGGGCATATCGACGCGCTTTACAGGACCGAATCCGCACGACCCTGTATGTACGTCGGACGATTCGTCGTCGTCGCGCCCGGCATCGGCGGCTACCGCGTCTCCTCGCGCTCGTTCCCGAACCGTCGCGTCCGCGACCGCGGCGGGACGCTCACCGTCGGGCCGACGGCGGACGCGCCCGAGACCGACAACCCGTACGTCTCGTACAACTGCGCGCGGGCGGTCGAGACCCCGACCGGGGAGCCGCTCGCGGTCCTCGGCAACGGCTCGCACGTCGACCCGATCGCGGAGAAGCTGGCGCGCGGCTACCCCACCCGCGACGCGCTCGCGTCGGCGCTGCTCGCGCTCGACTACGAGAAGGACGACTACGACACGCCCCGCGTCGCCGGCGTCGTCGGCGCCGACGCGGCGACGATCGGCACCGTCCGCCGCGACGCGCTGCTCGTCGAGTCGGTCGAGGAGCCGACCGTCGTCGCGACCTACGAGACGGACGCCCCCGAGCCGTACGACCTGACGGCGACCGACGCCGGGTCGGTCGCGACCGAACTGCTCGGCGCCGACCTCGAACACCCCGTCTGCGCCGCGGGCGCGACCGTCGACGGCGACGGCGTCTCGCTCGCGTTCGACAACGGCGGCGACTGATCGTCCCCGCCCGAGAATATCGACCGCCGACCGCCTTTCCGCCTCCCGACGCCTTTTGGCTCCCCCGTCCGAGTGACGGGCATGGAGCCGATCACCGCCGCCGACTACCACGATCTCGCGGTCCCGTCCGACCCCCGCGTCTCGCCGGACGGCGACCGCGTCGCCTTCGTGCGCCGACAGCCGAACGGCGACGACAGCTACGAGACCACGGTGTACCTCGTCGACGCCGCGGGCGAGGGCGAGCCGCGCCGCCTCACCCTCTCGGAGGGTTCGGACGCCGAGCCGCGCTGGAGCCCCTCCGGCGACCGCCTCGCGTTCACCTCCACCCGCGGAGCCGACGACGACCGCCAGCAGCTGTGGGTCCTCCCGCTCGACGGGGGCGAGGCCCGCCGCGTCACCGACGCCGTCGGCGGCGTCTCGCAGATCGCGTGGTCGCCCGACGGCGAGCGGATCGCGTTCGTCCAGTCCGTGACCGCCGGCGACCGCGAGGCCGACCGCGACCTCGCGGTGCCGGACGGCTACGAGCCCGAGGAGCACCCCGACCCGCGCGTCATCGACCGGACCGTCTACCGGGCCGCGGAGCGCTACTTCGACGGCCGGCGCCCCGGCGTCTACGTCGTCGACGCCGACGCCTCGGTGGGCGGCGTCACCGACCCGGATCCGGCCGAGTCGGGCGCCGTCGAGCGCGTCACCGACCGCGACGCCGACTTCGCCGCCCCGTCGTGGGGCGACGCCGACACCCTGTACTACACCGAGGCGGTCGGCGACGACCCCGACGACTCCGTCGAGATCGCGATCCGCGCCCACGACCTCGCGAGCGGCGAGTCCGAGGCAGTCCACACGACGACCGGCTGGGGCGCCGCGCTCGCGGCGACCGCCGACGGCCGCGTCGCCTTCACGCACGCGGAGCCGGAGCAGGTGTCGATGCAGCCGACCGACCTCCGCGTCCTCGACGCCGAGTCGGGCGCCGTCACCGACCTCACCGGCGGTATCGACCGCGGGCTCGCCCGCGACACGGCGCCGCAGTGGGGCCCGGACGACGAGACGCTGTACTTCGCCACGCCCGACGAGGGGAAGACCGCGCTGTGGCACGTCCCCGCCGACGGGAGCGCCGAGCCCGAGCGCCTGCTTCGGCCTGGGACCGTGTCGGGCGCGACGGTCGGCGGCGACGCGGGCGCCGACCCCGAGTCGGTGACCGTCGCCTACGCCGCCAGCGAGTGGGACCACCCCGGCGACGCGTTCGCGTACGACGCCGCCGCGGACGAGACGACGCGGCTGACGGAGCTGAACGCCGACTACCTCGCCGAGCGCGCGGTCGGCGAGCCGGAGGAGGTCCGCTTCGAATCCGACGGCGTCGAGATCCAGGGGTGGCTGCTGACGCCGCCGGCGGCCGACGGGGACGCGGCCGCCGACGCCGACGAGCCGTACCCGCTCGCGGTGGAGATCCACGGGGGACCGCACGCGATGTGGTCGACCGCGGGGACGATGTGGCACGAGTTCCAGACGCTCGCCGCCCGGGGCTACGCCGTCTTCTGGTCGAACCCCCGCGGCTCGACCGGCTACGGCGAGGCGTTCATGCAGGCGATCGAGCGCGACTGGGGCGCGGTCACCCTCGACGACGTGATGGCGGGCGTCGAGACGGTCGCCGACCGCCCCGAGATTGACGCCGACAACGCCTTCGTCACCGGCGGCTCCTTCGGCGGGTTCATGGCCTCGTGGGCGGTCGGGCAGACCGACTACTTCCGCGCGGCCGTCGCCCAGCGCGGCGTCTACGACCTCACCGGCTTCTACGGCTCGACCGACGCCGCCTACAAGCTCGTCGAGGGCGACTTCGACGCGGTGCCCTCCGAGGAGCCGCAGTGGCTCTGGGAGCAGTCGCCGACCGGCCACGCCGACGCGGTCGACACGCCCACGCTGCTCATCCACTCCGAGGACGACACGCGGACGCCGATCTGTACGGCGGAGCTGTACCACCGGATCCTCCGCAAGAACGGCGTCGACACGCGGTTCGTCAGGTACCCCCGCGAGGGCCACGAGCTCTCCCGGTCGGGCGAGCCGGCGCACGTCGTCGACCGCATCGAGCGGATCGCCCGGTGGTTCGACGGCTACTCCGAGTACCACGACGCCGAGCGCGCGCTCGACCGCCCCGAGGACGACGGGCTGACGGCAGGCGCGGACGGGGACGGCGAGGGGAACGGCGACGAGTCGTAACCGGAACGCGCCCGCAGCGCCCGCTCATCGCTCGTCGGGGTCGAACCCGTCGATGGCGTCGTGGACGTCCGCGACCCACTCGTCGAGCGCGTCGTGGAGGCGGCGCTTGGCCTCCGGGACCGGGATCGCGGTGTACTGGTACACGTAGCCGCCGGAGTCGAGCAGCCGGCGGCGGCGCTCGACGAGCCCCTTCTCCCGCAGGGTCGACAGCGACCGGTTCACGTTCGACCGGTCGCGGTCGAGCGCGTCGGCGAGCTCCGAGACGGTGCTGCCCGGGTACTCCAACAGCGCGAGGTATGCGCGGCTCTCGTGGTCGCGCACGCCGAAGACGCAGGAGAGGACGTGTTCGAACGACGGGGAGGCGTCGCCGACGAGGTCCTCTATCTCGGGGTCGCTCATGTCACTCGTTCCGCGCGCGGCGGTGTTAAACCTCCGTCATCCCCGCGCGGCGCGGTCACTCCTCGGCCGCGTAGCCCATCTGGTCGAGACAGCCCCGCATCCCGGACTCGTCCGCGTGCCGGTGGAGGTTCGTCGGCGTGTCGCAGTGGTACGTCTCCCCGTCGTACCGCAGCGCGACCTCGTGGTTGGCGCCGGCGACTTCCACGTCGACGAGGATCCGCCGGCCGTCGTTGAGCGCGTCGATGAGTTCGTCGGCGGACAGCTCGCCCGCCTCGACTCGGAGTACCTCGCTCATGGATGCGATTCGGCGGTCAGCGAGTTAAAAGCGACCGATCACGTCGTCGTCGAGTCCGGGCCGCCCTCCTCGGCGGGCGGCTCGACGCCCTCGGCGGCCGCGACGTCCTCCGTCCGCTTCTCCGCCTCGACGTGCCAGCGGTCGATATCGGCCTCGTACTCGTCGAGGACCGCGGACACCTCGTCTTTCAGCTCGTCGTCGTTCACGTTCACCTCGAAGACGAACGTCTCGCCGTCCTCGGCGCGGGCGACCTCCTGGATGTTGGCGCTGACGAGCTCGTTGTCGAAGTAGTACGGCGCCATCTGGGTCATCACGTTGCGGTAAACGGCGTCCTCGACCTTCCGGAGCGCCTTCCGACTGGCGGAGTCGGCCGCGCGGGCGACGTGTTCGATCGACTCGCCCCAGCTCTCGCGGGCGCTCTCCGTGTCGTTCTCCTCGACCTTCTCGTAGGACTCCGTGAGCTTCTCGCCGGCCGTCTGGAGGTCGTCGCCCGGCGACTGCCCCGCGCGCTCGCCTTCCCCCTCGTCGACTGACGCCTGCGCCGCGGTCTTCTCCGAGACGTCCTCGTCGATCCGCTCGTGGGTCTTGGGACGCCACTCGTCGAACTCGTAGTAGGCGTCGCCGTCGACGCCGACCTCTCGGAGCGCGAGGGCGATCCGCTCGCCGTGTTCGACGACGTCGCCCCAGTCGCCGCGCACTTTGAAGCCGGAGATGCTCTCTTCCATCGGTTGCCACCGTTACGGAACGGACGCGTATAAGTCTCCCCGAACTGACGTGACCTGCCGCTCGCGGGTCGACGGCCGAGCCGCGGCCGACGCTACTTACCGTACGCGACCCGGCGCGCGAACGCGTCCAGCCGATCCTTGAGGTCGCCGAGGTACCCCGCGGGCGAGACGCGCCGGACCGCCGACTCGTCGACCTCGATCCGGTCGCCCCGGAAGGGATCGCGCTCGGCCCGCTCCTCCGGCGACTGGTCCTTCGCGACCGCCCCGACGACCGTCGACATCGAGCAGCGCCCGCACGCCTCCGCCTCGACCGACTCGTCGGCGTCCGTCCGGTCGGCCCCGTCTGTCATGGTCGTTCGCCGTGCGATACGGTGTCGCGGGTCTTAAATCCGCGGCTCACCCCGAGCGAGGCGGGTTCGCGCCCGCCTCGCGCTACCGCCGCCGCCCGAACCGCCGCGCGCTACCGCCGCCGACGCCCTTTTGACCCCCTCCGTGGAATGCGTTCGCATGGGATATCGCGTCGTGGACGTCGACGCCGTCGAACCGGAGCCGGACCGCCCCTGCGAGTGTCGAAAACTGTCCGACCCCGGAGGGCTCGACGCGGCGGCCGTCAACCGGTTCCGGGCGGCGCCCGGCGAGCAGCTGCCGCTCGCGTACCACTACCACGAGACCCAACAGGAGGCGTTCTACGTCCTCGACGGGACGCTCGCGGTCGAGACGCCCGACGAGACCTACGAGGTCCCGGCCGACGACCTGTTCGTCGTCGACCCCGAGAGCCCGCAGCGCGCGTACAACCCGGCCGACGCCGACGACCCGGTGACGGTGCTGGCGATCGGCGCCCCGCCGGCCTCGGGCGACGCCGTCGCCTACGACCCCGACGACGATGAGTGAGAACGCGGCGCCGGGCGAGGCCCCCCGTCGCGACCCCGAGGAGCTGCCGGCGGAGATCCGCGAGGCGGTCCCCGACTACGACGACGAGTACCTCGACCGCGTCTCCGACCGGCTGATGTACAGCTACGACCTCGACCGCGACGTCGTCGTCGACGGCGAGCGGTTCGACATGACCGCGGAGATGCGGATGCGCAACCAGAAGCAGTTCCTCCACCCCGCGCTGAGCTACGCGGACCACGACATGCGAGAGTTCGTCTTCGCCCGCCGGGTGGCGACGCCGAGCGTCGACGAGGCCGAGCGGCTCGTCGAGTTCGCCCACGGCGTCGCCGACGAGCGGGTGGACGCCCACGAGGAGCACTACGGCACCGACGTCACCGTCGTCCTCGTCGCCGACCGGATCCCCGACGACGTCGCCGAGTTCGTCGACGGGTTCCGCGACCGCACCCTCCTGACGTTCGGGTACTACGGCCACTACGAGGTGAACCTCGTCGTCGTCGCGCCCGACCGAGAGTCGCTCGTCGCCAGCGAGAACGCCGACACCGCGGCCGCGTTCCGCCTGTGGGAGCGGGTCGACTCGCAGGACGAGGGGTTCCTCTCGCGGTTCGCGAAGCGCTTCTGGAGCTGAGCCGCCGACCGGGCGGCGCCGTCGCTCCCCGTCCGGGCCGTCGAGTCGGCGAAAAAATCCGTTCCGCGACGAACGCGACCGGAGCGCCGGTCAGTCGTCGCTCGGTTCGGCGGCCGCCCCGCTCCCGCCCCGCACGCTCGTGATGTTGCCGTAGCCGATGCGCACGAGCGACAGCGCGAGATAGATGAGCACGAACGCCAAGCCCATCTGGACCACCGCCGATATCTGTCCGCTGAGCGCGGTGACGTTCCCGAGGATGAGCTTCTGATAGAGGTTGTCCCACAGCGCCACCCACGACAGCCCGAGGACGGTGATCGTCACCATGATCGTCATCGGGACGCCGGTGGAGGCGAGCTGCTTGGACTCGTCCCAGTTGGCGAGCCAGACGGTCGCCGCGAGCAGCGCCAGCGCGGCGAGCAGCTGGTTCGCGCCGCCGAACAGGGCCCACAGCGTCACCCACTCGCCGGAGATGACGAGCAGGTACGCGACGAGCGACTGGACGACGGGGTTGGTGTACCGCCCCTTCGCGAAGCTGCCGAGGTCGGTCGAGAACCCCGTGGTCGTCCCGCTCCCCCGGGTTCCGACGATCTCCTCCATCATGTACCGACCGAGCCGCGCCGCGGTGTCGGTCGAGGTGAGGAGGAAGCTCACCAGCACGAGCGCCATGAACGGCGCGCCGAAGCTCTGCGGGATCCCGAGGCTGGTGAGGATGATCCCGCCGCCGGTCGCGAAGTTCGGCAGCGCGCCGCCGATGCCGCCGCCGGCGGCCGCCGAGGTCGCGCCCGCCACCGCGAGCGTCGAGATCGCGACGGACGCGAGCAGCCCCTCACCGAGCATGCCGCCGTAGCCGATGAGGCGCGCGTCGCTCTCCTTGTTCAGCTGCTTGGCCGTCGTCCCCGACGACACCAGCGAGTGGAAGCCGCTGATCGTCCCGCAGGCGATGGTCACGAACAGCAGGGGGAACAGCGGCGTGATCCCTCTGGTGTCGATCGCGAGTTCGCTGCCGAAGAAGCCCATGTACGCCCCGATCGAGGGGTCGATCGTCAGCGGCTGCGCGGAGGTGCCGAGCAGCGTGCCGACGATGATCGCCAGGAGTGCCCCGCCGACGCCCGAGTACAGCAGGAACGACGACAGGTAGTCGCGCGGCTGGAGCAGCACCCACACGGGGAGCGCGCTCGCGAGCGACGCGTAGATGAGGATGACCGGCACCCACGCGGCGACGTTCGGCTGGAGGATGGCGTCGGCGCTCATCACGGCGCCCGGCAGCCAGGCGCCGTTCCCGAGGAACTCGAAGAGCACGATGGTCCCCGCGGGGTAGGCGCCGGTCTCGACCGCCGGGAACAGCGCGAGCGGGTACTGGATACCGAGCCAGACGCCCGCGAACACGCCGGCGACGAACACGACCGTCCCCGGCAGGAACGGGCCGTCGAGCTGGTAGAGGTAGACCCCGAACGCGAACGCGAGCCCGATGTACACGAGGCTCGCGGTCGCGGCCGACGGGAACGCGTTCAACACGATTCCGACGACTAAGGCGAACACCGCCACCACGAGGATGATGGTGAGGAACGCGAACCACAGCAGCATGTTCTTGCCGCGCTCCCCGACGTACTCCCCGATGATGTACCCGATCGACTTCCCCTCGTGTCGCATCGACCCCGACAGCGAGATGAAGTCGTGGACCGCGCCCATCAGCGGGTTGCCGATGGCGACCCACAGAAGCGCCGGGACCCACCCCCAGATGGCCCCGGCGGTGATCGGGCCGACGATCGGCGCGCCGCCCGCGATGCTTGAGAAGTGATGCCCCAGTAGCACCGGCTTCTTCGCCGGTACGTACTCCTGGCCGTCCTCGTACTTGTGTGCCGGCGTCTCCCGGTCGTCATCGAGTTCGACGAACCGAGAGAGGTACCGCGAGTAGCCCATGTATCCCACGGTGAACGTACTGAGCACGGCGACGACGATCCAAATTACACTTGTCATGAGTTCCCTGCCTCGTGGTACCGGTTCACTATGCCGAACTTAAACGTTACTTTCGTTCATGATGGTTAACGACAATATCTGCCAGTCGCACTTTCGTCGCCGCGGGGATTCGATTTATTTCTCCAGTTAATAGATAAAATCCGATCCGTCGTCGCCCCGATCGACCTCGCGCGCGATCCGGGGCGGCGGTGCGGTCCGGCGGAACTCGGCCGGCGCGCCGCGCGTCACGGCTCGACGTCCAGCGACGCGGCCACGTCGGCGAGCACGTCGCCGCGGACCTCCGTCGTGCGCGACTCGATCTCGGCGACGAGCGGCGGGTCGAACCCCTCGCGCACCTGCGCGAGGCGGTCCCGTTCGGTCTCGACCTTCTCGCGGAGGTAGCGCGCGCCGCGCCCGGTCTCGTCGTCGTCCGGCGACGGCGTGAGCTTGTTCGCCACCAGGCCGCGGACGCGCAGGTCGCGGTCGGTGAACCCCTCGATCGCCCGCGCCGTCTCGTTGACCGACAGCTGGTCGGGGTTGAACACGAGGAAGAAGGCGGCCTCGTTTCGCATCGTCTCGCCGGCGTACTCGAAGAACTCCTTGCGCTGCTGGAGCCGCTCGATCACGGGGTCGCCCTCCAGCAGGCGTCGCGGCTCCATGTCGCCGACCGCGGCCTTCTCGAACAGGTCGATCGACTGCTTGCGCTTGTACAGCAGCCGGTCGATCCAGTCCCCGAGGAAGTCGGGGAGCCCGAGCAGCCGCAGCGTCGAGCCCGTGGGCGCGGTGTCGAAGACGACCCGGTCGTACGGCTCGCTCTCCGTGCGCATCACGTCGACGAACGCGTCGAACAGCGCCGACTCGTACGCGCCGGGCGTCCCGTGAGACATCTCCAGCTGGCGATTGATCTCCGAGACCATCGCCGCCGACACCTGCTCCGAAAGCGACTCGCGGATCTCGTCTAAGTGCCGTTGCATCTCGTCTTCGGGGTCGATCTCCATCGCGTCGAGCCCCTCGACCCCGGTGACCGACTCCGGCTCGTCGCCGAACCGCTGGTCGAACACGTCCGACACCGAGTGGGCCGGGTCGGTGGAGACGACGAGCGTCCGGAGGCCCTCGCGGGCGCAGCGGTGGGCGTACGCGCACGAGACGGTCGTCTTCCCGACCCCGCCCTTGCCGCCGAAGAAGACGAACTGCTCCATCAGTCGGAGAGTGAGCGCCGGGCCGTCATCAGAAGTGGTACTGCTGGCCCTTGCGCTCGATGAGGCTGTCGCGGTCCCACAGCCGCCGCTCCCACGCCTCGAACTCGTCTTCGAGGTACGGGAGCAGCTCGGCGGTGTAGTACGACACCGGCGACGGGATCCCGAAGGCGTCGGGGAAACACGCCAGCATGAACTCGTCTTCGGTGTCCTCGGCCTCCTTCTCGATCTTCTCGTAGGCCGGGTGCGTGATCATCCCGTGATACAGGCCTCGGGCCCACTCCTCGAGGACCGCGCGGAACCGTTCGATCCGATCGGCTACTGTCATCGTCTGTCATGACTCCCCTCGCGTGCTAAAAGCTGTCGCGGTCGGGGCGGCGAGGCTCGGATCCGGGGCGGGGGTCGCCCGTTACGTCGGTCCTCAAGCGGCGTTGCCGTCCGGGAGTTCGCTCGCCGACTCGTCGGACCCGCCCTCCTCGGCGTCGTCCAGTTCCGGTCGGTCGTCGTCGCCGGGGCTCGGGCTGTGGATGTCGCTGTCGAGCGCTCCCCAGACGAGGTACAGCATCGCGGCGACCATCAGCACCGTCACCGTGATGCTGACCAGCGAGACGGTAGCGGCGGACAGAACCATGTCCCGAGTTCGACGACCACCGCCTATCAACGTATCGGCTCGGAACGCGCTCGGCCCGCCCCCGATCCGGCGGACGCCGCCGGGGGCTTGAAGAGCGTCGTGGCCGATCCGGCCGTATGGACGACCGCATCCCGGTGACCGTGCTCTCGGGGGGGCTCGGCGCGGGCAAGACGACGCTGCTGAACCACCTGCTCCGGAACGTCGGCGAGCGCGACGTCGCGGTCCTCGTCAACGACATGGGCGACGTGAACGTCGACGCGGACCTGATCGCCGAGGAGTCCGAGGTCGGCGTCGAGGGCGTCACGGAGCTGTCGAACGGCTGTATCTGCTGCGAGCTCCAGGACGACCTCGAGAGCGCCGTGGTGCGGCTCGCCAACGAGCGCTCCTTCGACGCCCTCGTCGTCGAGTCGTCGGGCATCTCGGAACCCGCGCCCGTCGCGCGGCTGTTCACGACCGAGTCCCGCGCGGCGGCCCGGTACCGCGTCGACGCGCTCGTGACGGTGATCGACACCCGCCAGTTCCTCGACGCGTTCGCCGGCGACGAGGCGCCCGAGCGCCGCGTCGACCCGGACGCGGGCGGCGGGGACGCCGACCGGCCCCTCTCCGACCTCCTCGTCGAGCAGGTCGAGGTGTCGAACCTCGTGGTGTGTAACAAGGCGGACCTCTGTACCGGGGCGGAGATCGACGAGGCGGTCGACCTCGTCGGGGCGCTCCAGCCCGACGCGGAGACGGTCGTCACGGAGTTCTCCGCGGTCGACCCGGACCGGATCCTCGACGTCGGGCTGTTCGACGAGCGCGCGCTCGGCGACCTCCCCGGCTGGAAGCGCGCGCTGGCCGAAGCCGATTCGAACGGCGGCGAGCACGGTCACGGCGACGACGGCGGCCACGACCACCGCCACCCCGACGAGGTGTACGGCGTCACCTCCGTCACCTACCGCCGCCGGCGCCCGTTCCACCCCGACCGGATCGCCGCCGTCCTCCGCGACCTCCCGGCGGGCGTGGTCCGCTCGAAGGGAACGCTGTGGGTCGCGGGCACCGGCCAGCGCCAGCAGGTCGGGCAGGCGGGGCGCTCGGTCCGCGTCACCGCGCTCGGCCCCTGGATCGCGAGCGTCCCGGCGGTCGAGCGGGACATGCTCCGCGCGAACCGCCCCGACCTCGACTGGGACGACGAGCGCGGCGACCGCCGGACGGAGTACGTCGTCATCGGCACCGAGTTCGACGCGGACGGGCTCGTCTCGCGGTTCGACGACGCGCTGCTGACCGACGCCGAACTCGCGGAGCTCGGCGACCCGGGCGTCGGCGACGACCCGGCCGCGGTCGACCCCGCGCCCTTCCCCGCCGAGCAGGGTGACGAGGTCGCGCTCCGGGAGCCGTAGAACCGTTCGAAACCGTGGCCGTTCGGCCGCTCAGCAGGCGCAGCCGCTCCCGGTCGCGCGCTCGAAGCGCATCGCGTCGCCGCAGTCGGGACAGGTCGGCGTCCCCTCGGCGTCGCGGTCGAGCCCCTCGTCGTCCACGTCGACGTCGCGGACGCGGACGCCGCAGCCGTCGCACCAGTACGCCCCCTCGGAGCCGTCGTCGCCCGCGGTGCCGGGCGCCCGCTGCGTCGAGCCCGCGAGCGCGTCGGTCACCGTGTCGAAGATCCCCATGCCCTAACTGTCAGCATCGATCGTCTTAGTCTCCCGGTGTCGTGCGATCGAGTCGCACAGCCGACTCGCGGTCCCGAATCGCCCCGCTCGGCCCCGCCGCCCCGTCACAAAAGCGGCAGCGTGAGCGCGAGGAACGCGACGCCCAGCCCGACCCCGGCGTACAGCAGCCGCTCGAACCGCTGTCCGGAGGGGAGCGGGCCGGCGTCGACCGGCGGCGCCGACCGGACCAGCCGCCGGTGCGCGACCAGCGCGACCGCGGCGAACCCGACCGCCGAGGCGGCGAGCGCGAGGGGGAGCGACAGCCCGTAGGCGAGCCCGTACAGCGGCCCGAACGAGAAGACGAGCGTGAACGCGAGCCCGGTCGTCACGAGGAACGGGACCGGGTCTATCGGCTCGCCGCGGCGGTTGCGTGGGCGGGGCGCTGCGACCATGGCCACCGTACGTCCCGGACGGACAAGAGCTAAGTGGCGCACACCCGCCAGTCGGCGTATGAGCGCCGAGGAGAGCGTCGACGGGGGAGACGACGAACGGGGCCCCGGGATCCGCGAGGGGGTCGAGCGCTCCTCGGGGGACCCGAAGGTGCTGCTCGCGATGAACGCCGTGCTCTCGACGTGGTTCGCGTGGATGGTCGTCTGGGGGCTCGACCTCCTCGGCGCGGCGACGCTGTCGGCGCGCAACGTCGCGACGCTGGCGCTGATCCTCTTCGCCGCGACGTACGTCGCCGTGCTCCGGTAGCGGTCGGCCGGTGCGGCCGGCGACTCTCGGCGTCGACCGTCGTCGGTCGAGCGGCCAACACGCCACGTTTTAAGACCGTTCCGGCCGCGGTTCCGACCAATGACGATCGAAGACCGCGACGACGCGTACCTCATCACGCACGCGCTGGCGACGGACACCCTCTCGCGGCTGCGCGACGCCGAGACGGAGCAGGTCGCGTTCCGGAAGGGCCTCGTGAAGCTCGGCCGCATCTGCGGCTACGAGATCATCGACGGCGCGATGGAGACCGAGTACGTCCCGGTCGAGACCCCGCTGGAGGAGACCACCGGCGAGCGCGTGAAGGGCCTCGACGACGTGGTGATCATCAACGTCCTCCGCGCCGCGACCCCGTTCGTCGAGGGGCTCCTGAAGGCGTTCCCCCGCGCGAAGCAGGGCGTCATCTCCGCCGGCCGCGACGAGGAGGCCGGGATGACCGAGGACGGCGAGTTCCCGATCACCGTCGACTACGTGAAGCTCCCCGAGATCCGACCGGACGACACCGTCATCGTCGCGGACCCGATGCTCGCGACGGGCTCGACGATGGTCGCCGTCCTCGACCACGTCCTCGACGAGGCCGAGGACTTCGAGGACCTGTTCGTGCTGTCGGCGGTCTCCGCGCCCGCCGGCCTCGTCCGCGTGAGCGAGGCCGTCCCCGAGGCGGACCTCCTGACGGTCGCCATCGACGATCACCTCGACGACGACGGGTTCATCGTCCCCGGCCTCGGCGACGCGGGCGACCGGGCGTTCCGTACGGTGTGAGGTTCGCGGCAGGCGCGTCGCCCCCGCGAGGCCCCGCTCCCGTCGACGTACTTTTAAGAGCCGCCGCCGCGACCGGTACGATATGAGCGACGCGCCGACGACCGAGCCCTGCGACGCCTGCGGCGACCCCACCACGGACGCGCTCGCGCGCACCGTCCGGCTGAGCGTCGACCGGGCGAACATCGACACCCAGCGGCTCTGCCCCGACTGCTTCGCCGACTGGATCCAGCGCTACCAGGACCGCCTCGGCTCCGGCGGCGAGGAGAGCGACGACACCTCCGAGATCATCGTCGACTGAGCCCCGCGGCGGTCGCTCCGAGCGGGACGGCCGAACACCTTCGCTCCGGCCGGCAACGTCCGTTCCGACCGGCCGGCTTAAGCGTCGGCGGGACGGACCCCGTGGTAATGGATCTCGCCATCGACGCCCCGGCCCCGGCGGCGCCCGACTGCGCCGCCGACGGGACGTGGCTCGCGTGTATCGACTGCGACGAGACGTTCGCCCCCTTCGAGGACGTCCGGTACACCTGCGACGAGTGCGACGGCCTGCTCGAAGTGCGGTACGACGACCCGCCGTCGTTCGACCAGTTCGGGTCGGGCGCGCCGACCGACGGCCCCGAGCGCGGCGTCTGGCGCTACCGCGAGGCGCTCCCCTTCGACCTCGGCGTCACCCTCCCCGAGGGCGACACCCCCCTCCACCGCGTCCCGCGCATCGAGGAGGCCGTGGGCGTCGACGCGCTCCGGATCAAACACGAGGGGATGAACCCCACGGGCTCGTTCAAGGACCGCGGGATGACGGTCGGCGTCCGCGTCGCGAAGGAGCTGGGCGTCGGCGCGCTCGCGTGCGCGTCCACCGGCAACACCTCGGCCGCGCTCGCGGCCTACGGCGGCCGCGGCGACATGCAGACGCTCGTCCTCCTCCCCGCGGGGAAGGTCGCGGCCGGGAAGGTGGCGCAGGCGAGCCTCCACGGCGCGCGCATCCTGGAGGTGGACGGCAACTTCGACGCCTGCCTCGACATCGTCCAGGCGCTGGCCGCCCGCGGCGAGGCGTACCTGCTCAACTCGCTGAACCCGTTCCGTCTGGAGGGACAGAAGACGATCGGCTTCGAGATATTAGAGGAGTTCTACGCCGACTACGGTGCGTTCCCGGACCGGATCGTCCTCCCAGTCGGCAACGCGGGCAACACCTCGGCGCTGTACAAGGGGTTCCGCGAGCTCGTCCAGGCGGACGCGCTCGACGTCGACGAGGTCCCCAAGCTCACCGGCGTCCAGGCAGAGGGGGCCGCCCCGATGGTCGAGGCGATCGAGGAGGGGAACGACGAGATCCGGCGCTGGGAGGAGGTCGAGACGCGCGCGACCGCGATCCGCATCGGCAACCCGGTCAACGCGCCGAAGGCGATCCCGGGGATCCGCAACACCGGCGGCACCGCGGTCGCCGTCAGCGACCCGGAGATCACCGCCGCCCAGCGTCACCTCGCCGCCGAGGGGGTCGGCGTCGAACCGGCCTCCGCGGCGAGCCTCGCGGGCCTGAAGAAGCTCCGTCGCTCGGGCGTCGTCGGCGACGACGAGCGGGTCGTCTGCCTCACCACCGGGCACCTCCTGAAGGACCCCGACGCCGCCTACGAGGCCGGCGGCGAGCCCGAACCGGTCCCGAACGACGTCGACGCCGTCGTCGAGCACCTGCGGGACTGAGTCCCCCGCGACGATCCTCGCGGTCGCCGACCTCTCGGTACCCCGCCGCTCGGACGCACGGGCGGCACGGCTCGTAGTAAATACCGGCCTACGGTACAACAGACGCGTCGGTAGACCGCTCGACGACGGCGCCGGACGACCTCGTCGTGCCGTCGGGGGCGCTCGGCGGAGGAGTGAGCGGCTCGGCCGCCCCGGTTTCCGCTCGCCGGCGCGTCGGTCAGTCCGGTTCTACTCGTCGGCGCGCCCGCTGGCGCCGTCCAGCGTGATCTCGGTGATCTCCACGACGCGGCCGTCCGCGAGCAGCTCCTCGATCGCGGCGTCGGGGACCGCCGAGTCGAGGTTGTAGACGGTGAGCGCCTCGCCGCCCTGGGTCTCGCGGCCGTTGAACATCCCGGCGATGTTCACGCCGTGGTCGCCGAGGACGGTGCCGATGAGCCCGATGACGCCGGGCTCGTCGGTGTTGCGCGCGACGAGCATGTGACCGTACGGCACGGCGTCGACGCGGAACCCGTCGATCCGGACGATGCGGGCGTCCTCGCCCGCGAACAGCGTCCCCTCGACCGCGATCTCGTCGTCGCCGTTGCGCACGGTGACGCGGACGAGGCTCTGGAAGTCGTCGGTCTGTCGGGTCTTCGACTCCGTCACCTCGATACCGCGCTCCTCGGCGAGCCGCGGTGCGTTCACGGCGTTCACCTGCCACTCCAGCGGCTCGAAGACGCCCTTCAGCGCGCTCGCGGTGACGAGGTCCACGTCCTCCGCGGCGATGTCGCCCTCGTAGGTCGCCTCGACCTCGGTGATCCGGCCGTCGAGCAGCTGGGCGGCGACCTTCCCGGCGGTCTCGGCGACGTCGATGTACGGCTCGATCCGCGGGAAGGCGCTCTCGTCGACCGAGGGCGCGTTGAGCGCGGTCAGCACGGGCTCGTCGTCGAACGCCGCCAGCACCGCCTCCGCGGTGTCGACCGCGACGTTCTCCTGGGCGGCCTCCGTCGAGGCGCCGAGGTGGGGCGTCAAGACGATCTCCTCGACGTCGAGCAGCGGCGAGTCCTCGGGGAGCGGCTCCTCCGCGAAGGAGTCGAGCGCGGCGCCCGCGAGGACGCCGTCGTCGACCGCCGCGGCGAGCGCGCCCTCGTCGACGATGCCGCCGCGCGCGCAGTTGATCAGGTAGCCGCCCTCCAGCTGGGCCAGCTCGGCCTCCCCGATCATCCCCTCGGTCTCGGGGAGGAGCGGGGTGTGGATCGTTGCGAAGTCGCCCGCGGCGAGCGCGTCGTGGAGGTCCTCGACGAGTTCGGCGCCCATGCGGTCGGCGCGCTCCTCGGAGATGTACGGGTCGTAGACGACCAGGTCCATCCCGAGCGAGTCGAGGCGCTTGGCGACCTCCTGGCCGACGCGGCCGAGGCCGACGATGGTGAGCGTCTTGTTGTTCACCTCGGTGCCGAGGAACTCGCCTTTCGCCCACTCGCCGCCGACGAGGCGGCCGTGCGCCTGCGGGATCGAGCGCGCGACGGCGAACGTCATCGCGACGGTGTGCTCGGCGGCGGCGCGGACGTTCCCCTCGGGCGCGTTCGCGACGATGACGCCGTGGTCGGTGGCGGCCTCGATGTCGATGTTGTCGACGCCGATGCCGGCGCGGCCGACGATGACGAGGTCGCTCGCGGCCTCGAAGACGGCCTCGCTCACGTCGGTTCCGGACCGCACGATCAGCGCGTTGGCGTCGGCGACGGCGGTGAGCAGCGCCTCCCCCTCGGCCTCGTAGTCGGTGACGACCTCGTGGCCGGCGTCTCTGAGTCGGTCCAACCCCGCGTCCGCGATGGGGTCGGTCACGAGTACCTTCATGCCGAAACGCACCCGCGGCGCGGGGTTAACGCTTTCCTCATCGCGCCGTTTTGCCGCCCGATCGGATCCGCGCACGTGGGCATCGACCCCTGCGTTTCGGGTGGAGAATGCGCGTTCGTGGGTACCTCCCGCGTCGGTACTCCCTTTTATACCCGTCCGCATGGGACGGTATGGACCTCACGATCGCGTTCGTCGGCGTCGGCGCCATCCTCGTGTTGACCGCCGTGAGCGCCTTCTTCTCCAGTTCCGAGCTCGCGGTGTTCTCCGTGCCCACCCACCGGATCGACTCGCTCGTCGCGACGGACGCCCCGGGCGCCCGGGCGCTGTCGGCGCTGCGCGACGACTCGCACCGGTTCCTCGTCACGGCGCTGGTGAGCAACAACGTCGCCAACATCGCGGCCGCGTCGGTTGCGACCGCGGTGTTCGTCCGGTTCGGCTTCTCCGGCGGTGAGGCCGCCACGGGATCGACACTCGTCACCTCGGTGTTCGTCATCGTCTTCGGCGAGATCGCGCCGAAGTCGTACGCGGTCGCGAACGCCGAGAGGCACGCGCTCCGCGTCTCGCGGATCGTCGTCGCGATCCAGCGCGTGCTCCGCCCGGTGCTGTACGTGTTCGAGGCGCTGTCGGGCGTCGTCAACCGGGTCACGGGCGGCGAGTCGGACATCGAGTCGTACCTCACCCGCGAGGAGATCGCGACGCTGGTTCGCTCGGGCGAGGCCGCGGGCGCGCTCGACCCCGACGAGGGCGCGATGATCCGCGGCGTCCTCGATCTGGAGACCACGACCGTCGCCGCGGTGATGGTCCCCCGCACCGACGTGGTCTCGCTCCCGCGGACGGCGACCCCGTCGGACGCGCTCTCGACGGCCGCGAGCGAGGGCGTGACCCGGATGCCCGTCTACGGCGAGAACCGCGACGACGTGGTCGGCATCGTCGACGTGCGCGACGCGATCCGCGCCGAGGAGAGCGGCGCCGACCTCGCGAGCGCGCTCACCGAGCCGGCGTTCGTCCCCGAGACGAAGCCCCTCGACGAGCTGTTCGCGGAGATGCGCGCCAGCGAGGCGCGGATGGTGATCGTCGTCGACGAGCACGGCGCGGTCGTCGGGATCGCGACGCTGGAGGACCTCTTCGAGGAGGTCGTCGGCGAGCTGGTCGGGCGATGGGAGACCGACGCCGTCGCCGTCGTCGCCCCCGACGCCGCCGTCGTCCGCGGCTGGACGACCGTCTCGCACCTCAACGAGACGCTCGGGCTCGCGCTCCCCGCGGACGCGGGCGCCGAGACCGTCGCGGGGCTCGTCACCCGACAGCTCGGCCGGCTCCCCGCCGAGGGCGACCGCGTCGCCGTCGGCGCCGTCACGCTCGCCGTCACCGGGGCGACCGCGACGCGCGTGACGCGCGTCCGGGTGGAGCACGCCGACGAGAACGGGTTCGCCGTCGACGCCGAGTGAGGGCGCGGCCTCAGGCGAGCGGGAACCGCTCGACGACCTCGTACTCGGGGCCGGACGGCGTAAGCGTCGATTCGACCAGCCGGACCTCGTCGACGGCGAAGGTCCCGACTTCCGGGGCCTCGGCGTCGAGCGCGTCGCGGACCGCGTCGGCGCCGGCCGAGTTCTCCACCCTCGCCAGCGTGACGTGCGGCGTGAAGTCGTGATCGGCCGGGTCGACCCCGAGCGCGGTCGCCTCCGCTTCGAGCGCCTCGTGGAGCGCGGCGAGTTCGTCGCCGCCGCGCTCGATCCCGGCCCAGGCGACGGAGACGTACTCGCGGTTCGGAAAGACGCCGAGCCCCGCGACCTCGGCCTCAAACGGGGTGACGCCCGCGCGGTCGACGGCGCGCTCGCCGGCCGCGATCACGTCGTCGAGCGGGGGGTCCCCCCCGTCGCCGCGGCCGCCGATTTCGCCGAGGAACTTCAGCGTCACGTGCGCCTGTTCGGGGTCGACCGGGTTGACGCCGGGCGCGTCGGCGAACCGGGCCTGCGCGTCCGCGACGGCGGGCGCGAGAGGGTCCGGGAGGTCGACGGCGAAGAACGCGCGCATCTCGGTCGAGGGATCGGCCGAGGGACGGATACGGCTTGGGGCCGGGCCTCCGAGCGACACGTAAATACTCCCGTATCAGTCCGGCACCAGTCCCACCACTGGCGCGGTCGTAGTCGACATCGATGGCTACCACCGACTCCGCGCGGCCGGAACCGACCCCGGAGCCTCGGGTCTCGGAGCGTCGAGCACCGAGCGTCGTCCGGACCGACGACGGCCGTCGGATCGCGTACGCGACGTACGGGCCTCCGACCGGCGACCCGCTCGTCTTCCTCCACGGGACGCCCGGGTCACGCCGACTGGGGGCGCTCCTCGAACCGTCCGCGCGGGCGAACGACGTCCGCGTCATCGCGCCCGACAGGCCCGGATACGGTCGGTCGTCGCCGAAGCCGGGCCGGACAATCGCCGACGCCGCGGCGTCCGTGCGGCCCGTCCTGGACGACGCGGGCGCCGAGCGCGCGCCCCTCGTCGCGTTCTCCGGCGGGGCTCCCTACGCCCTCTCGACGGCGGCGACGCTGGATGAGCGGGTCACCGGCGTCGACCTCCTCGCCGGGGCGACGCCGCCCTCCTTCACCGAGGACGCGCCGGCGGTACAGCGGTTGCTGACCGGTCTCGCGTCCGCGACGCCCTCGGTCCTCGGGGCGCTGTTCCGCGGACAGGCGTGGGTCGCGGGCCGGGCCGACCCGTCGTTCGTGGTCGGGCAGTACGCCGCGGACGCGGACGCCGTCCCCGCCGACGCCGCGGCGACGGTGAAAGCGGACTTCCTCGCGGCGTTCGAGCGCCACCGGAGCGGCGCGGTCACCGAGTTCCGGGTCGCTGGGGGCGACTGGGGGATCGACCTCGGCGCGGTCGACGTCCCGGTGCGCCTGTGGCACGGGACGGCCGACGCCAACGTCCCGATAGCCGGGGCCCGGCGACTGGTCGAGGCGCTCCCGACGGCCGACCTCCGCACCCTCGACGGCGCGGACCACCTCGGGACGCTCCTCCGGGCCGCCCCCGAGGCGCTGGCGCGTCCCCGTTGAGCGCTTCGATCCCTCCGAATTCCCGCTGACCGCTTCGGCCCTCCAGGTTCCCGCTGACCCCTCCCACCCATCCCGCGTTCCCGCTGACCGATCTCGCCCCCTCCGCGTTCCCGCTGACCGATCTCGCCCGCTCCGCGTTCCCGCTGACCGCTTCCGCCCGCTCCGCGTTCCCGCTGACCGCTTCAGTCTGCCCCGCCTCTCGAACCCGTCCCGAAGCCGCGCCGAACCATGCGGATTGATGTGTGGGAGCGCCGAACGGGGAGCGAGCGCCGCATGAAACGGATCCGGTTCTCGGCCGCCTACCCGGAGCGGCTCCGCCACCCCCTCCACCGATCGATCGTCGGCGAGTCGCCGATCGCTCGCGCCGAGCTGCTGATGTGGAGTCCGACGGCGGACGCGACGACGCTGCTCTGGTTCGACGGCGACCGCGACGCGACGACCGCCGCCGTCGAGGCGCTCGACTCGCTGGTCGCGCGCAGCCTCGTGCGCGGCGCGGGCGGGACCTACGCCTTCCTCCGACAGGACGACTACGAGTTCCCGGCGGCCCTCCTCGACACCGTCGCGGCGTCGCGGGTGATCTCCCTCCCGCCGGTCGTCTTCCGCGAGGACGGCGACGTGCGGTTCGAGGCGGCGGGCGCGGCCGAAGCGCTCAGCGCGTTCCACGACGACCTCGCCGACCTCGCCGACCTCACCATCGAGCGGGTCCGGGAGTTCGAGCGCCGGCGGACCCCCTCCCGGCTGACCGACCGACAGCGCGCGGCGCTGGAGGCGGCGGTCTCGGCGGGGTACTACGAGGTGCCCCGCGGGGGGACCGTCGCGGACGTCGCGGCCGCGCTCGACTGCGCGACGAGCACGGCCGGGGAACTGCTCCGCAAGGCGGAGGCGGCGGTCGTCGAGCGCGCCGTCGAGCCGGAGTGACGGCGCCCGCCGCGAGGGAGAGACCCGCGTTTACAGCCGCTCGCGGAGCGTGTCCGCGGTCGCGTCGCCGACGCCGTCCACGTCGATGAGGTCCTCCCGGGAGGCGTCGCGGACGTTCTCGACCGAGCCGAACCGCCGGAGCAGCCGGCGGCGCGTCTCGGGGCCGACGCCGGGCACGTCGTCGAGGACAGTCGCCACCTCGTCGCGGACGGTCTGGTGGTACGCGACCGCGAAGCGGTGCGCCTCGTCGCGCACGCGCTGGAGGAGGTGGAGCTCGGGCGCGCCGTCGTCCCACCGCCGGGTCCCGGTCGGGGTGACGACCAGCTCCTCCGCCTTCGCGAGGGCGACGACGGGCACGTCCCACCCCGTCTCCGCGAGCGCGTCGCGGGCGGCCCCCAGCTGTCCGTCGCCGCCGTCGATGAGGAGGAGGTCCGGGTCGGGGCGGTCGTCCGAGCCGTCGAGCGCGCGCTCGGCGCGCCACCGGACCAGCTCGCGCATGTTCGCGTAGTCGTCGTTGCGCTCGGTCAGCTTCTTCCGGCGGTAGTCGGCCGTCTCCGCGCTCCCGTCGACGAAGCACACGTCGGAGCCGACCACCGCGGTCCCCTGCGCGTGGCTCACGTCGAACCCCTCGATCCGCTCGGGGCGGGCGATCCCGAGCCGCTCGCCGAGCGCGCCCACGGGGTCGTCGCGGCCGCCGCGCTTCCGGGCGTTCTTCAGCGCGAGCTCGACCAGCTTCGCCTCGCGGCCGGCGCCCGGCACGCGGACCGCGACCCCCTCGCCCTCCAGCCAGTCGACCACGTCCGGGTCGGCGGGCCGCTCGGCGAGCAGGACCGCGTCCGGGAACTCCCGCTCGGCGTAGTACTGCGCGAGGAACGCCGCGAGGACGGCGGCCGGGGTGTTGGCGTCGGCGGACGAGGGGCCGCCGTCCGCGCCCTCGACCGCCGCGGCGTCCAGCCGGTGCCGGCTCCGGTCGACGAGCTGGCCCCGTTCGCTGTGGAGCCGGGCCACGCGGGCGGCGTCGCCCTCGACGGCGGCCGCCAGCACGTCGACCGTGCGGTCGTCGCTCCGGTCGCTGACGGCCTCGCCGCCCTCGCCGTGGAACGCCTCGACGGCCTCCAGCCGGTCGCGGAGGTTCGCGGCGCGCTCGAACTCGTTCGCCTCGGCGGCCGCCTCCATCCGGCGGCGGAGGGGGTCGGCGAGGACGCCGGTCTCGCCCTCGAAGAAGCGCCGCGCCGCGGCCACGTCCTCGGCGTACTCCTCCGGCGGGATTTCGCCCGTACACGGCGCCGAGCAGATGCCCATTTCGTAGTCGAGGCAGGGCCGGTCGCGGCCCTCGTACTTGTGGTCCGAGCAGCCGCGCAGCCGGTACTCGTCGCGGATCGCCTTCACGACGGTCTCGACGCGTCCCACGTCGGTGAAGGGACCGTACGCGACCGCGCCCGCCTCGGGGTCGCGGGTCACTTCGATCCGGGGCACCTCGTGGTCCGAGAAGGCGACCAGGGGGTACGACTTGTCGTCCTTCAGCCGGACGTTGTAGCGCGGCCGGAGCCGCTTGATGAGGTTCGCCTCCAAGAGGAGCGCCTGCGTCTCCGTGTCGGTGACCGCGAACTCGATCCGGTCGGCGCGCTCGACCATCCCCCTGATCCGCCCCGAGCGCGGGTCCGCGTACGACCGCACCCGGTCGCGGAGGTCGAGCGCCTTCCCGACGTACAGCGTCGCCTCGCCCGCCCGGAACTGGTAGACCCCCGGCTCCGTCGGGAGGTCTCGGGCCCGCTCGCGCACCGCGTCGGCGTCCATCGGTCTCGGACCGACGTAGCCGCCCGACGCCATTGAACGCTGCGGGGCGCGGTCCCCGCCGCCCCGAAGCCGCTCGTCGAGGTTATCAGAATCGAATATCGGGACGGACGCTTTATGATGGCGCTTGGGAGACGGTGACGTAGACATGAGTAGACTTCGCGAGCGCCTGCGGAACGCACTCGGGTGGGGGAGCGATTCCCGGTCGGTCCCCGACGGGGGCGTCGTCGTTGAGGACGGCGAGGGAACGGACGCCGGGACGGCCGCGGCGGACGAGGCCGTCGGCCCGGGCGAGGAGGGGCACGGCGTCGCCGACGAGGCCGGCGTGAACCGCGCGGCGACGCTCGCCGGCGCCGGCTTCGAGCAGGTGTTCAACGCCACCAGCATCCCGACGTTCATCCTCGACTGCGACGGGAACGTCGCCGAGTGGAACGAGTCGATCGCGACGCTCACCGGCGTCGACCGCGACGAGGCGGTCGGGCACGGCCACGTCTCCGAGCTCTTCTACCCCGACGGCCGCCGGGCCGACACGCTCGCGGACAAGGTCCTCGACGCGCCGACGAACGCCGACGAGGTGTACGGCGTCGAGCCGTGCGACTCCGCGCGCGACCGCTACCGCGACGCCAGCACGATGGTCGACCGCCACGGCGAGGAGCGCCACATCGAGTTCACGGCGACCGCGCTGTACGACGACGGCGAGCTCGTCGGCGTGACCGAGGTCGTCATCGACCGGACGGAGACGGTGAACGAGCGCGACGCGACGAGCGAGCTGGTCGCGGAGGTCCGCGAGACCGCCGAGGCGATCGGCGAGGGGGACCTCGACGCCCGCGCGGGCCACCGCGACTCCTTCGAGCACCTCGACGGCGACCTGATCCGCGTCGTCGACGTCGTCAACCGGATGGCCGACAACCTCGACGAGCTCTCCTCGGGCGTCCACGAGAAGGCGCGCGACCTCGACGAGACGGTCGAGGAGGCGAGCGCCGCGGCCGCCGACATCGCGGAGAACGTCGACGAGCAGAACGAGCTCTTGGAGGAGAGCGTCTCGGAGATGCAGTCCTTCTCCGCCGGGATGGAGGAGGTCGCCGCCACCGCCGACCAGGTCGACTCCGCAGCCGTCGCCGCGAGCGAGGCGGCCGACGAGGGCCTCGACGCCAGCGAGGACGCCCGCGAGGCGACCGAGGACGTCGTCGAGATCGGCGACGAGTTAGTCGAGAGCGTCGGCGCGCTCTCCGAGCGCATGGACGACATCGAGGAGGTCATCGAGGTCATCTCCGACGTGGCCGAGCAGACGAATCTGCTCGCCCTGAACGCCAACATCGAGGCCGCCCGCGCCGGCGAGGGCGGCGACGGCTTCGCGGTCGTCGCCGAGGAGGTGAAGAAGCTCGCCGACGAGACCCGCGGTTACACCGAGGAGATCACGGAGAGCCTCGACAAGCTCCAGACCCAGTCGGCGGAGACGACGACCGCCGTCGAGCGTTCCCACGAGCGCATCGAGGACGCGGGCACCGAGATCGAGACGGTGCTCGACTCCCTCGAAGAGATCGCCGACGCCGTCGACGAGGCGGCCGCGGGCGTCGCGGAGGTCGCGCGGACCACCGACGACCAGGCCGCGACCGTCGAGGAGCTCACCTCCTCGCTGGAGGCGGTCCGCGAGCGCTCCGACCGCACCGAGGACGCGACCGAGCGCATCGTCGACGCCACCGACGACCAGGAGGCGGCCGTCGACGAGCTGATCGCCCGCGTCGAGCGCCTCGACGCCCGGTAACGGCCCGTCGACGCCGCGGCCCGCCCGCTCTTCCGGCAACGCCCCGTCGACGCCGCGGCCCGCCCGCTCTTCCGAGGTCTCGTTCTCCGCGTTTTTCCCCCGCGTACCCTTCCCCTCCGCCGAACGTTTAACCCCGCTCAACCCCCAGAAATCGTATGTCCGTTACGCCGCCCGGACCGCTCGGCGACCCCCTCTTCGGGAACGGTCGCCAGTTCGCTGACGACCCGTTCGGATTCCTGCGCGCCTGCGCCGACAGCTACGGCGACGTGGTGGGGCTTGACCTCGGCCCGCGAGAGACGTACCTGCTCACGAACCCCGCCGACGTCGAGCGCGTGCTCGTCGCGGACGCCGAACGCTACCGCAAGCCGCAGTTCGACGACGCGATGGACACGCTCCTCGGTGACGGCCTCCTGCTGAGCGAGGGCGACACGTGGAAGCGCCAGCGCCGGCTCGCGAACCCCGCCTTCCACAACCGCCGGATCGGCGCGCTCGCCGGCGTGATGGCCGACCACGCCGAGTCGCACGTCGCCGACTGGGAGGACGGCGACGTCGTCGACGTCCAGCTGGAGCTTGCGCGGCTCACCGTGAAGATCATCGTCACGGCCATGTTCGGTGCCGACATCAGCGACGAGGAGGTGAAGACGGTCCAGGAGAACCTCGAACCGCTCGGCGCCCGGTTCGAGCCGGACCCCCGCCGGTTCCTGATCCCGGACTGGCTGCCGACTCGGGAGAACCGCGAGTTCGACGCCGCCATCGACACGCTCGAATCGGTGATCGACGACATCGTCGCCCGCCGCCGCGGTACGGAGCGCGACCCGAGCGTCGACCCCGCCGGGCCCGACGGCACCGGCGTCCGCGGGCCGCCCGGCGACCCCGACGCCGACCTCCCGATGGACCTGCTCTCCGTCCTGCTCCGCGCCCGCGACCGCGGCGAGCAGACCGACGAGAACCTCCGCGACGAGCTGGTGACGATGCTGCTCGCCGGCCACGACACCACCGCGCTCGCGTTGACGTACGCGTTCTACCTCCTCTCGAACCACCCCGAGGCCCGCGACCGCGTCGCGAGCGAGGCCCGGGAGGCGACGGCCGACGGCCCCCTGACCGCGGCCGCCGTCCGCGACATGGACTACACCGAGCGCGCCCTCAACGAGTCGATGCGGCTCTACCCGCCGGTGTACACGCTGTTCCGCGAACCGAAGCTCGACGTGAAGCTCGGGGGGTACCGCATCCCCGAGGGGTCGGCGCTGATGGTGTCCCAGTGGGCGATCCACCGGTCCGGGCGCTGGTACGACGACCCCGAGGCGTTCGACCCGGACCGCTGGACCCCGGAGCGCCGGAGCGAGCGCCCCCGGTTCGCGTTCTTCCCGTTCGGCGGCGGGCCTCGCCACTGTATCGGGAAGGCGTTCTCGCTCCTGGAGGCGAAGATCATCCTCGCGACGGTCTGCTCGCGGTTCGACCTCGATTACGAGGGGCCGGACCTCTCCTTACGCGGGTCGCTGACGATGCACCCGAACCACCCGGTGCCGATGCGGATCCGCGAGCGCTGAGGGATGGCCGGCGCCGACGAGGCGACCCCCGACGGCGAGGCGACCCCCGACGGCGAGGCGACCCCCGACGGCGAGGCGACCTCCGAGGCCGACGTCTACTGCGCCCGCTGCGGCGATCCGCTCTCGCGCGGCCTCGTCGCGAGCGGACGGCGCGCCTGCTGTCTCAACGCGACCCCCATCGCCGGCGTCTGCCCGACGCACGGTCCGGTGGGGCCGCACCACGCGGTCGAGGAGCCGAACGACGACGAGGCGGCCGACGCCGGCGTAACGCCGACCGACCCCGCGTGACCGCGTAACGCTACAGCTCAACGCTCGACGCGACCTCCCGGAACTCCGGGTCCCACACGTCGAGCGCGTGGACCCGCCACCGGACCGGGTCGAACGCGGCGTCGACGAGGTCGGCGACGACGCCCGGCTCCGGGTTCCCGCCCCGCGCCAGCGTGACGTGCGGCACGTAGTCGTCGCCCTCGATTCCCTCCACCGCCCCGAACGCCGCGCAGAGCCGTCGGTGGAGCCGATCCAGTCCGTCGCTCTCGACGGTCAGGTAGACGACCGGCCGCGACCCCGACCGCGGCGCGTCGAAGACGTCGATCCCGGTCACGGCGACCTCGAAGGGGCCGACGCCGGCGAGCGGCCGACGAAGCCGCTCGCGCAGGCGGTCGAGGGCTTCTTCCCGAGGCGGCGGCTCCCGACTCCCTTCCCGCCCACCTCCTTCGTCCCCGTCGCGCTCCCCGTCCCGTACGTCCGCGACGCCGAACCGCTTACAGACGAGGGTGCGGCGCTCACGGACGCGGTCGAACCCCGACAGTTTCGGGTGGAGATCGGCCGCGAGGCGGTCGACGCCGGGCGGCAGCGGGACGTTGAGGCTGAACACGTCGGCGGGCGCCTCAGATCCGATCGGTGAGGTGTAAGGCGATCACGACGACGAGCGCGATCCCGATCAGCGTCGGGAGCGCGTCGAGCAGCCAGAACGCGACCTCCAAGACGGTCCCGACGATCTCCAGGAGAAGCCACACGACGACGAGCAGTAACACGACCTTCAGCAGGTCGTCGGTGTCGATCTCGGCACGGTTCATGCTCCGAAGCGACGCGGCAGCGATAAAAATCCGGTGGGTGTCGGCGGCCGACCCCCGCGAACGGCCCTACGCGATCTTCTCGTACTGCTCGGAGAGCTTCTCGGCGGCCTCGTCGAGCAGATCGGCCTCGTACTCGTCGAGGTCCCACTCGACGACCTCCTCGACGCCGTTCGAGCCCAGCTTCGCGGGCACGCCGAGCGCCGTGTCGTCGTAGCCGTACTCGCCGTCGAGGACGACCGAGCACGGGAGCACCTCGCCGGTGTCGTTGAGGATGGCCTCGACCGTGTGGGCGACGCCGGTGGCGGGCCCCCACTGCGTGGCGCCCTTCCGGCTGATCACGTCCATCGCGGACTCCTGGAGGTCCGCGAGGATCTCTTCCTTCTCGTCGGCGTCGAACGACGGGTCCCGGCCGTCGACGCGCACCTTCGAGAAGACCGGCGCCTGCGCGTCGCCGTGCTCGCCGAGGATCGTCGCCTCGACGTTCTTGACGGGCGCGTCGAAGCGCTCGGAGAGGACGTAGCGGAAGCGCGCGGAGTCGAGCCGGCCGCCGAAGCCGATCACCTTGTGGCGGTCGCGGTCGCCCGCCTCGTAGAGGTGGCGGTTGAGCAGGTCGACCGGGTTCGACGTGGTGACGGTGACGAAGTCGTCGTTGTGCTCGGCGATCGACGACCCGATGTCCTCCATGATCGGCGCGTTGTCGCCGGCCAGGTCGATTCGGGTCTGTCCCTCCTTCCGCGGGATGCCGGCCGTGATGACGACGACGTCCGATCCGGCCGTGTCCTCGTACTCTCCCTGCCGGACGGTCGTGTTCGAGTCGTAGGCGACGCCGTGGTTCGCGTCGGCGGCCTGTCCGATCGTCGTCTCGCGCTGGTCCGGGATGTCGACGAAGACGAGCTCGTCGACCACGTCGCGCAGCGCGAGGTTGTAGCCCGCCGCGGCTCCGACGGTCCCCGCCGCACCGATAACGCTGACCTTTGTCATACCGTCTTGATCCGCGACCGGACGGCGAGTAAACGTTTCGGAACCCCCCAACGTCCGCGGGCGCCGTCGCGAAACCCCTAACTCCCGCGGCGTCGAACCGTCGCCTCGTGCCGACGTTCCGCTACCCGTGCCCGGGCTGTCGGACGACGAACAGCCTCCACGACGCCGACTGCGAGTTCGAGGGCGTGAGCTGGCCGACCGTCGAGAAGGCCTACACGGACCTCCTCTCGGTGCTGTCCGCCGAGCCCGACGGCCTCTCGGAGGCGGCGCTGCGGGACGCGGTCCCCGCCGACTGGGGCGGGCTCCACAAGGCCGCGCTCGGCGCGCTCCGCCGCGACCAGCGCGTCGTCGAGGACGGCGACCGGCTC
Organism: Halorubrum sp. ARQ200; assembly: GCF_005435115.1. NCBI lineage: Archaea > Methanobacteriati > Methanobacteriota > Halobacteria > Halobacteriales > Haloferacaceae > Halorubrum > Halorubrum sp. ARQ200. The sequence continues at coordinate 61,065 of NZ_SGTZ01000008.1, forward strand.
CGCCTGCTCACCGCCGCGGAGTTCAAGGAGCGCGTCTCCGAGCCCACCCGCGAGCCGATGCGCACCGTCTATCAGCACGGCTCCGTGCCGGGCTGTCACGACAACGCCGTCTTCGCGATGGTGGCGTGGTACGAGATGGTCGGCCTCTCGTGGCCCGAGACCCGCGAGAACGTGATCGAGTGGCTCCGCGAGTCGGGCGCGTGGGACCGCGGCGGCTTCGAGGAGTCGACGCCGGGGGAACTCGTCGACGCCAAGCGCCACGTGTACGACGAGGGGTACGGCTGGAAGGAGAAGGGCCAGGCCGCGAAGCGCGTCATCGAGCGCCACCTGTAGCGCCGACTTAAGTCGCCCCGCGACCTCTCGACACCGTGACACACCCGGAAGCCGGCGCCGCGCCGACCGCGGACCCCGACGCGGCCGCCGTCAGTGACGCCGACGCCGCCGACGCCCCCGACGGCGACGGCGCCGACCGCCCCCCGGCCGTCGCCAACCCCCGCCGCGCGCTCGCCGTCGTGATCGGCGTCGTGTTCATCGACCTCGTCGGCTTCGGGATCGTGATCCCCATCCTCCCCTTCTACGTCCGGTCGTTCGGCGTCAGCGACGCCTTCATCGGGCTGCTCGCGTCCTCCTACTCGCTCGCGCAGTTCGTCGCGGCGCCCACGCTCGGCCGGCTCTCCGACCGGATCGGGCGCCGTCCCGTCCTCTTGGCGTCGCTCGCGGCCGCCGGCGTCGCGTGGGTGACGTTCGGCTACGCCGGCTCGGCCGGCGCGCGCTTCGGCCCCGTCGCCGCGCTGGCGGTGCTCTTCGCCTCCCGCACGCTGGCCGGCGCGATGGGCGGCAACATCGCCGCCGCGCAGGCGTACGTCGCCGACATCACGCCCCGCGACCGGCGGGCGGGCGCGCTCGGCCTCGTCGGCGCGTCGTTCGCGCTCGGGTTCGTCTTCGGGCCGGCGATCGGCGGCCTGCTCGCCGCCGACGCCGTGGTGGCCCGCGCCGACGCGCTCTTCCCCGCGTTCGTCCCCGCGACGCCGTACTCCCTGCCGAGCTTCGCGGCGGCGGGGATGAGCCTCCTCGCGGTCGCCGTCGGGTTCCTCCTCCTCGAAGAGCCGGCGCGGACGCGACCCGCGGGTGACGCGCCGGGCGCCCGCACCACCGCGATCGGCCAGTTCCGGGACGCGCTCGCGTCCGCGTCGCTCCGGCCGCTGACGGTCGCGTACTTCGTCGTCGCCGTCGCGTTCGCGGGCGTCCAGGTGATGTTCATCCCGTACGTCGCGGACGCGTTCGGTTACGACGCGACGGCCGCGGCGTTCCTGCTCACCTACGTCGGCGTCCTCGGCGCGGTGAACCAGGGCGTCGTCGTCGGTCGGCTCTCGCGGGTCGTCCCCTCGCGGACGCTCGTCGCCGCCGGGTCCGTCGTCCTCGCGGGCGCGCTCGCCGCGATCCCCGCGACCGGACTGGTCGACCGGGTCGCGGGCGGAGTCGCCCTCGGCGGGCCGGAGTGGCTCACGCTCCCTCTGCTCGCGCTGCTCGCCGCGCTCGCCGCGCTCTCGCTCGGCAACGCCCTCGTGAACGTCTCGCTGGCGACGCTCGTCTCCGCGTCGGCCGACGACGCCGACCAGGGGGCCGCCTTCGGCGTGACGCAGGGCGCGTCGAGCCTCGGGCGGACCGTCGGCCCGCCGCTGATGGCGGTGCTGTACACGGTCGCCGTCGCGTCGCCGTTCCTGATCGGCGCGCTGCTCCTCGCGCCCGTGGCGCTCGCGTTCGGACGCCGGGCCGGGTGAGCGCCCCGGGCGGGCGGTGAGCGGCCGTCCCGCCTCCGCACGACAGTTTTACGCCCGCCGTCGCCGTCGTGCCTCGCACATGGCCCTCGACCTCGTTCCCGCCTGGCCCGCCGTCGGATCCCTCGCGGGCGGGGCGGGGGCGGTCGCGCTCGCGTGGGCGATCCGCCAACACCGCGGCCGCCCCGGCGTCGACTGGTTCCTCGGCGTCTTCGCCGCGCAGGCGACGTGGTGCGTCTCCTACGGCGTCGGGCTGCTCGTCGCCGACCCGGCGGTCCGCGCCGCGCTGGAGACGGCGATGTGGCTGGGCGTGATCTGGACCGGGGTCGCCTTCCTCGGCTTCGCCTTGGAGTACACCGGCCGGAGCGACGTGGTCCGGAGCCGCCCGTTCGGGGCGGTCGCCGGGTTCGGCCTCCTCTCGTCCGTCCTCGTCGCCACGAACCCCCTCCACGGCGCCTTCTGGACCGACCTCTCGCGCGCCCCCGTCTTCGGCGTCGAGACCGTCTCGTACGCGTTCGGTCCGTGGGCGTACCTCACCGTCGCCGTCGAGACCGTCCTCGTCGCCAGCGCGGTCTTCCTCCTCGTCGACACGCTGCTCAGCTACGGGCCGCTGTACCGCCGCGAGAGCGCCGCGGTCGCCCTGAGCTCGCTGCCGCCGGGGTTCGCGCTGGTCGCGTGGACGCTCCAGCTCGGCCCGGTCCCGCAGCTCCAGCTCGCGCCGGTGATGTTCGTCCCGCACGTGATCCTGGACGCGTACGCGTTCGACCGCGCGGAGATGTTCGACCGGAACCCGACCACCAGCCGCGCCGCCGAGCGCACGGCGATCGACGACCTCCGGGACCCGATCGTCGCGCTCGCGCTCGACCGCCGCGTCGTCCGGCTCAACCCCGCCGCAGAGACGGTGTTAGGCGTCGACGCCGAGACCGCCCGCGACCGGCCGCTCGCCGACTTCCTCGACCTGCCCGTCGGGATCGGCGACGAGGCGATCGACGCCGCCGACGACGACCCCGGCGACGACGAGGCGGGCGGCGGCTCCCGCGAGACGGTTCAGGTCGACACCGCCGACGGCGCCGGTCGCCGCACGTACGCGGTGTCGGTCTCTCGGCTGACCGATCCGAACGGGACCCACGTCGGCTACACGGTCGTCCTCTCGGACGTCACCGAGCGCGAGCGCCGCCGCCAGCAGTTAGAGGTGCTCAACCGAATCTTGCGCCACAACCTCCGCAACGACGCCGGCGTCGTCCGCGGCTACGGCGAGATCCTCCGCGACCGCCTCGACGACCCGGAGCTGGTCCGGATGGCGGACGCCGTCGAGCGCCGCGCCGGCGCGCTGGCCGCGCTCGGCGAGAAGGCGGGTACCGTCGAGCGGCTCCTCGCCGACAGCGACGCCGGGGCGACCGACGTCCGCGACCTCGTCCGCGCGGTCGTCGCCGACGCCCGCGAGCGCGACCCGGACGCCGTCGTCGAACTCGCGGTCGCCGGCGAGCCCGACGCGGAGACCGACGGCGGCGGAGCGGCCGACTGGACCACCCACGTGAGGCCCGACGCGCTCCGCGCGGTCGTCGAGAACACCGTGGAGAACGCGGTCGACCACCACGACGGCGAGGGCGTCGAGCGCGACGACGGCGGGGCCTGGGTGCGCGTCTCGCTCCGCGGAGAGGGCGGCGCGACGGGCGAGTCCGAGGGCGACGACCCCCGATTCGTCCTCACCGTCGCGGACGACGGGCCCGGGATCCCCGACCACGAGGTCAAGGCGGTCGAGTCCGGGCGGGAGACCGCCCTCGAACACGGCTCCGGGCTGGGACTGTGGGTCGTCGCGTGGGGCGCCGCCGCGGTCGGCGCCGAGGTGGAGTACGCCGAGCGGGAGCCGCGGGGAACGCGGGTGACGGTGTCGATCCCGGTCGTGGACGGCGAGTGAGTCGGGTCGGAAAACGAGACCGCTGTTCCTCCCGAAAAGGCAGAATTCGGGCGCGTTAGTCGCTCTGAATGCGCGGAGCTAGCATGAAGGTCACGTTCCCCAGCCCCTCGGCGAAGCCGTAGTGGAGCTTGACGGGGAACTCCTCGCCGAGCTCGACGGTGACCTCGGCGTCGGAGGGGATCGCCTTGTTCATGTCCTTGAGGTAGTCGAGGCTGAACAGCGAGTCGGCGGGGCCGGCGGTGAGCGCGATGAGGTCCTCGCGGTCGAGCTTGAGGTTCACGTCGTCGGTGTCGCCCTCGGCCTCGATGAAGAACGCCTCGTCGGTCTCGTCGACGCGGAGGCGGATGTGGTCGGAGACCATGTCGGCGGCCTTGATCCCGCGGTCGAGCTGGGCGCCCTCGACGACGATCTCGGAGGCGAGATCGAGGTCCGGGATGTCCGGCTCCTGGCGGATCGAGTCGGGGTCGATGAGCGCGAGGGTGTACGAGAGGCCGTCGATCTCGATGTGGAGCTTGCGGGTCTCCTCGTCGAGTTCGAGGTGGATCAGGTCGCCGGAGTTGGCCATGCCGGCGATGTCCTCCAAGCGAGCGAGGTTGACGCCGATGACGCCGCCGTCCGCGTCGTACGACTCGAACGCGGCCGCCTCCAGCGTGAGGTCGACCATGCCGACGTTGGCGGGGTCGACGGCCCGGATGGAGAGCTCCTCCTCGTTCAGGCGGATCTTACACTCGTCGACCAACACGCTCACCGAATCGAGCGCGTCCTGAAACGTCGACGCGCTCACGATGGCCTTGAACATATACGTTCAGCTTGGGCGGTATCACCTAAAAAGGCACCCGATCGGAGCGGCGACCGCCGGCTCAGAGCGACCGGATGAGGCGGGCGACGACGACCGCGAGCGTGACGACGGTCCGCCACAGTCGGAGCCGTTCGAGCCGGTATTCGCGCGTGTCGGGCTCGCCCGCCTCGTCGGCCTCGGCCTCCGGCCCGCGGTCGCATTCGCAGGCCGCGTCGCCGTCGGACCGGTCGGGCGGCGGATCGGTCGTTCGGTCCGGCTCGGCTCGGGCGCTCCGATCGGTCGCGTCGCGCTTCGGCGGCTCGCCGCGCTCGGTCGGGCTCGGTTCGGCGTCGGTACGTTCGGTCGCGGGCAGCGGCTCGTCGGGCATGGTGTCTCTCGGCCGCGTCGGGCCGTACGCGACGATACGCGGTTAATTTATAAATAAACGAACCGAACGCAAGGCGGAACTGAAACTCGTCCGGGCGGCCGGGGCTCCGATCGGTCAGCCCGCCCCGTTCTCAGACCAGCGGCTCGACGAGGTCCCGCCCCTCGTCGAGGAGCTCGTCGACGGCGGCCTCCGAGTCCGCCTCGGCGTACACGCGCAGCTTCGGCTCCGTGCCCGAGGGGCGGACGAGCAGCCACGAGCCGCTCTCCAAGAGGAGCTTGAACCCGTCGAGGGTAACGACCTTCGCGACGGGGGAGCCGCGGACGGACTCCGGGATGTGGTCCTCCAGCTCGTCGAGGACGCCTTCCTTCCGGTCGTCCGGGCAGTCGAGGGACACCTTCCCGGCCGCGATATGCCCGTGCTCGTCGAGCAGGCGGTCGACGCGCGCGTCGAACGGCTCGGCGGCGTGGGTCGCGGCCGCGAGCAGCGCCATCAGCACCCCGTCCTTCTCGCGGACGTGGCCGCGGAGGGTGAACCCGCCCGACTCCTCGCCGCCGAACAGCGCGTCGTGTTCGCCCATCGCCTCGGCGACCCACTTGAAGCCGACCGGCGTCTCGTACACCGATTCGCCGTGTGCCTCCGCGATGCGGTCGACGAGGAAAGTCGTCGAGACGGTGCGGACCGCGGGCCCGGAGTCGGCCTCCAGCAGGCGGTCGTAGCAGGCGGCGTAGAAGAGGTTCGCGTCGAGGACGCCGCGGTCGGGCGTGACGACCGCGATCCGGTCGGCGTCGCCGTCGTTTGCGATCCCGAGGTCCACGTCGCTGTCGGGGTCGGTGACGCGGTCGGCCAGTTCCCCGAGATGTTCCGCCGAGGGCTCGGGGGAGTCGCCGCCGAACGTCACGTCGCGCTCGCAGCGCAGGCGGACGACCTCCGCCCCCGCAGATTCGAGCAGCGCGTCGGTGACGCCGCGCCCGCTCCCGTGCATCGCGTCGTACGCGACCGTGAGCCCGGAGAGGTCGACGCCGCCCTCCGCCCCGGCGAGGTTGCCCACCACCTCGCGGGCCGCGTCGGCGTGGTCGCTCACGAGGTCGACGCGCTCGATTCCGCCGCGCTCGGCCTCGGGCAGCAGGGCGGGCTCCGCGAGCCGGTCGACGACGTCCTCGGTCACGTCGGGGAGCGCGGGCGCGCCGTCGTGGGGGATGAACTTCACGCCGTTGTACTCGGGCGGGTTGTGGGAGGCGGTGACCATACACGCGCCGGCGAGCCCGCGGGCGACGATGGCGTGGGCGATGACGGGCGTCGGCGCGTCGCGCTCGGGCAAGAGTACGTCGAAGCCGTTGCCGGCGAGCACCTCGGCGAGGCTCTCGGCGAACCCCTCGGAGGTCTCGCGGGCGTCGTACCCCACCGCGACCGGTTCGTCGCGACCGGCCGCGTCGAGGTGGTCGGCGACCGCCTGCCCGACGATCCGCACGCGCTCGTCGGTGAAGGTGTCGAGCGTCGCGCGCCAGCCGTCCGTGCCGAAGGCAATCTCGTCCATACCGACCACGTCGGCGGCGAGGGCAATAATGCCCCGTGCCGGTCGCGAGGCTTGCGACGGGCGCCGCGAGCGGCGGAGCCTGGTGAGCGCCCGACGGGTCCGTCGATCGGCCGCGTTTTTGTGGTCGGACCTCGAACCCGAATCATGACCCGAATCGCCGCCGTCTCCGGCAGCCGGAGCGCGGACAGCACCACGCGGGCCGCGCTCCGCGTCGCGCTCGACGCCGCGGCCGACGCCGGCGCGGAGACCGACCTGATCGACCTCGCGGCCGTCGACCTCCCGCTGTTCCATCCCGACGAAGGCGCGCAGGGCGACAGCGAGGCCCTGAAGCGCCGCGTCCGCGAGGCCGACGGCGTCCTCGCCGGCACGCCCGTCTACCGCGGCTCCTACTCGTCGACGTTCAAGAACTTCCACGACTTCTGCGGCTCAGACGAGTACGCGGACACGGCCGTGGGGCTGCTCGCGACCGCCGGCGGCGGCTCCTACGGCGGGACCTTGGAACACCTCCGGTCGACGTTCCGGAACGTCCACGCGTGGACCGTCCCCCACGAGGTCGGGATCCAGGGCGCCTCCTCGAAGGTCGAGACGGCGGCGGCCGCCCCCGACCGCGGGCCGCGGATCACCGACGGGGACATCCGGCGCCGCACGGAGCGGCTGGGCCGGGTCGTCGTCGAGCACGCCGAGCGGATGCGGGAGTGAGAGTGGTCCCGGTCGCCGAGTGCCGGCCGCGGTCGGCAGGGGTTTCCCCCGCGTGGCCGTCCGTCCGCCCATGAGCCGCATCCGCCCGGACGAACTCGACGAACGCCTCGGCACCGACGACTAGCCGTTCCTGCTGGACATTCGGCCCGAGTCGGACTACGGGCGCCGCGCGATCGACGGGAGCCGGAACGTGCCGGTGTACGACGACCTCCGGAGCGGCGACGACGCCCAACTCCGCCGCCGGCTCGACGAGATCCCCGACGACCGTGAGGTCGTCACCGTCTGTAAGATGGGGATCGTCGCCAAGCGCGCGACCCGCGTGCTCGACGAGGCGGGTTACGAGGCGTCGACGCTCGCCGGCGGAATAAGCGGGTGGAGCGGGTACCAGCGCGGGTCGCTCGGCTACAGGATCCGGTCGCTGTGGTGGCGGCTGCGAGGGTGATCGCGCGCGGTCGCGGCACTCGGGCGCCGGAACCCGCCGCCCTTTTGCCCGCCTCGCGCCTACGGCGCCCATGACCGAACCGGGTGACGACGACCGTGTCCGCTAACCGGAAGGGGGACCGCCGCGAGCGCGAGCTGGTGAACGCCTTGGACGAGGCGGGGTTCGCGGTAATGCGCGCGCCGGCCAGCGGCTCCGCCACGGAGCGCGAGCTGCCCGACGTGCTCGCCGGCGACGGCGAGACGTTCTACGCCATCGAGGCGAAGTCGAGCGCGGGCGACCCCATCTACCTCACCGGCGAGGAGGTGGAGGCGCTGCTCTTCTTCGCGCGGAACTTCGGCGCGAAGGCCCGGATCGCGGTCCGGTTCGACCGCGAGGACTGGTACTTCTTCCACCCGGGCGACCTCTACACCACGGACGCCGGCTCCTACCGCGTGAAGAAGGAGACGGCGCTGGCCGACGGCACCGACTTCCCCGAGTTCGTCGGTGAGACCGAGAAGGTGACGCTCGGCGAGGTCGGCGGGGGCGACGGCGACGCGGACGAGGTCGACCCCGAGACCGGGGAGCGGCGGACGATCCTAGAGGCCGTCCGCGACGGCCACATGCCGGTCGAGGACGCGCTCGACGTGTTGTAGCGCGGCGGACCTCCCGCGCCGCGCGACCCCCTCGCTTATCCCTCGTCGCGTCGAACCCCGGGACGAATGAGCGAGGACTTCGGCCTGCTCGAACCCGCGGACCAGCCCGGCGACGAGTGGGAGCAGCTCGACGTCTCCGACACCGAGGCCGACCGGATCGCCCGGCGGCAGGACCGCGAGTTCGACGAGTTCCGCAAGCGGATCAAGGACACCGAGCAGTTCAAGCTACAGGAGTCGGTGTTCGATGACGCCACGCTCGCGGCGGTGTACAAGCTGGTCCAGGACGGCTACGTCGACGCCTTCGGCGGGCCGGTGTCTACGGGGAAGGAGGCGAGCGTCTTCGAGGCGCTCGGCGGGCAGGCCGGCGAGCGACCGGAGCCGGGGTCCGAGGCGGCCGGCGGCGGCCCCGAGGGCGTCGCGCCCGAGCGCGAGGTCGCGGTGAAGGTGTACCGGATCAACTCCTCGAACTTCCGGCAGATGCGCGAGTACTTAGAGGGCGACCCGCGCTTCGAGGGGATCGCGAACGACAAGAAAGCGGTCGTGTTGGCGTGGACCCGCAAGGAGTTCGCGAACCTCGAACGCGCGCGGCAGGCGGGCGTCCGGGTCCCCGAACCGATCGCGGTCCAGCGGAACGTTCTCGTGATGGAGCTGGTCGGGCACGCCGAGGACCGCGCCCGGCGGCTGAGCGAGGTCGACGTGGAGAACCCCGAGACCGCCTACGAGGTCGTCCGCGAGTACATGCGCCGCCTGTACGGCGCCGGGCTGATCCACGGCGACCTCTCGGAGTACAACATGATCATCCACGAGGGCGAGCTGGTGATCATCGACCTCGGGCAGGCGGTGACGGTCCACCACCCCAACGCCGGGGAGTTCCTGACGCGCGACTGCGAGAACGTGGCCGCCTTCTTCACGCGTCAGGGGATCGACGTCGACCCCGACGACCTCCGCGCGTACGTGACGGAGCCCGAACCGGATCCGACGGGTGAGCCGGGAGCGGACGGCGAACCGGAGTCGGACGAAGGGGCGACCGAGTAGACCGACGCGGGCTCCGGCGTAAGCGGCCGAAGACCACCGTCACGCGGCCACACACCGCCCGCGGCGGAACACGCTTAAAAGGCTCCGCCGGGTACCCCGTGGCATGCAACACGTGACGGTTCCGCAGGACCGGATCGGCGTCGTCATCGGCGCCGGCGGCGAGACGATGCGGGAGATCGAAGAGCGGGCGAACGTGCGGCTCGACATCGACTCCGAGTCGGGGAGCGTCGCCATCGAGGAGCGCGACGACCCGGTCGCGGCGATGGTGGCCCCCGACGTGATCAAGGCGATCGGCCGCGGCTTCAAGCCGGAGACGGCGCTGTCGATCCTCGACCACGATCTCCGGACGCTCGATCTGATCGACCTGTCGGAACACACCCGCAACGACAACGACCTCCAACGCAAGAAGGGCCGGATCATCGGCGAGAACGGTCGCACGCGCGAACTGATCGAGGAGCTGTCGGGCGCGAACGTCGTCGTCTACGGCTCGACGGTCGGCGCCGTCGGCCAGCCCGAGGAGCTGGAAGTGGTCCGGCGCGCGGTCGGGATGCTGCTCGACGGCGCCCCGCACGGCGCGGTGTACTCGTACTTGGAGCGGATGTCGAACGAGCTCGACGACGACGTGAGCTTCAGCGCGCCGCAGTAAGCGATATTCGGTCTCGATCTCTGGGCCGTTGATATCGTTCTCTGATTGGTCTCCGCGTGACCCGTAACCGAGGATCAGCGGAGTGTACTAACAGTCGCATATCACGAATACGAATTAAATAGGATCGACCCAGAGAGAATGAGCAAGACCCCAAACGCAACTTGAGGCACAATCGCAAAGAGAAACGATAGGCCAGCAATCATGAGTCCGATACCGAGAAGGGTTGGGACCGTTCTCCCTTCGAATAATCTCGCAGAGTCCTTTGGTTTCGGGGAACCGTCCGTTGCCATGCGAGCACGTCGACATGGACATTATAATAAGTTTTGGTGCTTGGAATAAAATAAACCGGTCACACAGTTACTATCTCTATTCGGCATGCGGTCGGAACCCCCCAGAACCAGTAGTTTCCAACACAGCCGTTTCTGTTTATCATTCCGTGAGTAGTACGGACACTCCCGACTGCCCATTTGAGTCCCGCCCGACCCCGACCGCCACCGCAGCCTCGCGCCTCCCCAGCCTCGTCGCTGGCACCCTCCGCTTCGCTCCGGGATCCAGCGTACTCCCTCGCGCGTGCGACTCACGCCCTTCGGGCGTTCGTCGGCACGCGCCACCGCAGTCCGTCCACAAACACCCAACGCCCAGTACGTGATCTGAAGTTCTATATAAAGGGCCGTGTGAACGCACCGCATGACTCTCGCTAATACCTCCACCGTGTTGCGGTTTCTCACGCACCGAGCAAAGGATTTATATAGAATCACAATCAATCAATGGCTGTAATGTCACAGCGTCAGCGGATGGGCAATCAGCCCATGATCGTACTTTCTGAAGAGTCGCAGCGTACCTCCGGAAAGGACGCGCAGAACATGAACATCACGGCCGGCAAGGCGGTCGCGGAGTCCGTCCGCACGACGCTCGGCCCGAAAGGGATGGACAAGATGCTCGTCGACTCCGGCGGGTCCGTCGTCGTCACGAACGACGGCGTCACCATCCTGAAGGAGATGGACATCGACCACCCGGCGGCCAACATGATCGTCGAGGTCTCCGAGACGCAGGAGGAGGAGGTCGGCGACGGCACCACCTCCGCGGTCGTGGTCGCCGGTGAGCTCCTCGACCAGGCCGAGGAGCTCCTCGACCAGGACATCCACGCGACGACCCTCGCGCAGGGGTACCGCCAGGCCGCCGAGAAGGCCAAGGAGATCCTCGACGAGGAGGCCATCGACGTCTCCGCCGACGACCGCGACACGCTCGTCGAGATCGCCGAGACGGCGATGACGGGCAAGGGCGCGGAGAACTCCAAGGACCTCCTCGCCGAGCTCGTCGTCGACGCCGTCCTCGCGGTCCAGGACGACGACGGCATCGACACGGAGAACGTCTCCGTCGAGAAGGTCGTCGGCAGCTCCATCGACGAGTCCGAGCTCGTCGAGGGCGTCATCGTCGACAAGGAGCGCGTCGACGAGAACATGCCCTTCGCGGTCGAGGACGCCGACGTCGCGCTGTTCGACGGCGCCATCGAAGTGAAGGAGACGGAGATCGACGCCGAGGTCAACGTCACGGACCCCGACCAGCTCCAGCAGTTCCTCGACCAGGAAGAGGAGCAGCTCCGCGAGATGGTCGACCACCTGACCGAGATCGGCGCCGACGTCGTCTTCGTCGGTGACGGCATCGACGACATGGCGCAGCACTACCTCGCGCAGGAGGGCATCCTCGCCGTCCGCCGCGCGAAGTCCGACGACCTCAAGCGCCTCGCCCGCGCGACCGGCGGCCGCGTCGTCTCCAACCTCGACGACATCGAGACGGACGACCTCGGCTTCGCCGGCTCCGTCGCCCAGAAGGACATCGGCGGCGACGAGCGCATCTTCGTCGAGGACGTCGAGGAGGCGAAGTCCGTCACCCTCATCCTCCGCGGCGGCACCGAGCACGTCGTCGACGAGGTCGAGCGCGCCATCGACGACTCGCTCGGCGTCGTCCGCACGACGCTGCTTGACGGGAAGGTGCTGCCCGGCGGCGGCGCCCCCGAGGCCGAGCTGGCGCTCCAGCTCCGCGACTTCGCCGACTCCGTCGGCGGCCGCGAGCAGCTCGCCGTCGAGGCGTTCGCCGACGCCTTAGAAGTCGTCCCGCGCACCCTCGCCGAGAACGCGGGCCTCGACCCCATCGACTCGCTGGTCGACCTCCGCTCCCGCCACGACGGCGGCGAGTTCGGCGCCGGTCTCGACGCCTACACGGGCGACGTGATCGACATGGAGGCCGAGGGCGTCGTGGAGCCGCTCCGCGTCAAGACCCAGGCCATCGAGTCCGCCACCGAGGCGGCCGTCATGATCCTCCGCATCGACGACGTCATCGCCGCGGGCGACCTCAAGGGCGGCGGCACCGACGACGGCGGCGACGACGGCGGCCCCGGCGGCGCGCCCGGCGGCATGGGCGGCGGCATGGGCGGCATGGGCGGCATGGGCGGCGCGATGTGAAGTTCGGCGAGAACTCACACAGCCCCCTGACCCCGACCTGACGCCGAGCCGCACCGCCTCTCGACCGACCGTCGCGCGCCCCTCCGGGCCCGACGACACGCGACTTTTATCGACGACCGGACCCGCGTAGCGACGCGCTCGTTCCTCGGTCCGGATCCACACCTCTCCATGCCGAGTCCCGCGCTACCGACCCCTACATTCGGCTCGCGCGACACGAGGGTAACACCCGCGTCACCACCGGACGGCGGTGTCCGCGAGCGGTTAAGTGACTCCCGGCCCTCCGTTCGCCCGACGAGGTTTTCACGTTCACCATGCCACAGCAGAAGGCCGATTACGCAGCCGACGCCGATATCGACGCGGAACTAGACGAGCTTCCCGACGACGAGACGGTCGAGGAGACGGTCGCGAACTTAGAGGAGCGCGGCTTCGACGCGGTCGTCGTCGACGACGCCGACGAGGCGCTGGAGGCCGTGACGTCGCGGATCCCCGCCGGGGTCTCCGTGATGAACGGGCACTCGACGACGCTCGAAGAGATCGGGTTCGACGAGTTCCTGAGCGAGGGCGACCACGAGTGGGAGAGCCTCCCGGACCGGATCTGGAACATCGACGACGACGCGGAGCGTCAGGCCGCGCGGCGCGAGTCCCAGACCGCGGACTACTTCCTCGGCGGCATCAACGCGGTCGCGCAGACGGGCGAGCTCGTCGCCGCCGACCTCTCCGGCAGCCGGATCGGCGCGTACCCGTTCGCGGCGGGTAACGTCGTCATCGTCACCGGGATCAACAAGATCGTTCCGACGCTCGACGACGCCCTCGACCGGCTCGAGTCGGTCGCGTACCCGCTGGAGAACGAGCGCGCGCAGGAGGCGTACGGCGTCGAGTCCGCCATCGCGAAGCAGCTGATCTACCGCCGCGAGACCGAGGAGGGCCGCACGACGGTCGTCCTCGTGCGCGAGCAGCTCGGGTACTGAGCCCGCGCCGACGCTCCAGGCGCTTTTTCCTCCTTTCGACGGCCTCGCCTACTCCGTTCGCTGCGCGCGACCGGTCTCTTCGAATCCCTCCCGATCGGTTCGCTCGACGGTTCGCGCTGCTCACCGTCTCGCTGTACGGGCCGGGAGGGATTCGAACCCCCGACCGTCCGGTTAAAAGCCGGACGCTCTCCCTAACTGAGCTACCGGCCCAGACGAACTGTCGTAGGGTCAGCCGACGGATAAACGTTTAGAACCGCGGTAGGGGTCGGCGTCGCCACCCGAAACGGTTTCCCGGCCCCCGCCGTCGCCGCGACCATGGACTTCGACATGCGCGCGTTCGCCGCCGACCTCTGTCGGCACCGCTCGACCGCCGGCGAGGAGGCGGCCGCGGCCGCGTTCGTCGCGGAGCGACTCGCCGACCTCGGCTTCGAGACGTACGCCTGGGACGCCGACCCCGCCGTCCTCGCGGACCACCCCTCCTTTCCGGACGACCTCGACGCGGCGGCCGTCGAGGGGCGGCGCAGCGTCGCGGGCGTTCTCGAACTCGGCGACGCGACCGACGCGACCGACGCGGGCGACGGGGACGACTCGGTCCCCACCCTCGTGTTGAACGGCCACCTCGACGTCGTCCCCGCCGAGCCGGCCGAATGGTCGAGCGACCCGTTCGAGCCGGTCTGGGGCGACGGTGCGGCCCGGGACGCGCCGCCCGGCCGCGACGGCGAGACGCTCACCGCCCGCGGCGCCGCCGACATGAAGTCGGGGCTGGCGGCCTGCGTCGGCGCCGCGGTGGACGTCCGCGAGGGGGTCGCGGACGGCTCGGTCGACCTCCCCCCGTCCGGGCTCCGGCTCGTCGTCGAGGCCGTCGCGGGCGAGGAGGACGGCGGCTACGGCGCCGCGACCGCCGCGCTCGCGAGCCCGTTCCCCTTCGAGCGCGACGCGGCGATCGTCGCGGAGCCGACCGAGCTGCGCCCCGTCGTCGCCTGCGAGGGGTCGCTCATGGCCCGGCTGGAGATCGACGGGCGGAGCGCGCACGCGGCCACCCGGTGGCGCGGCGAGGACGTGCTCCCGCGGTTCGAGGCCGTGCGAGAGGCGTTCGCCGACTTAGAGGCCGAGCGCGCCGAGTCGGTGTCGCACCCGCTGTACGAGTCCTTCCCGGTCCCGTGGCCGGTCGTCTGCGGTCGGGTCGAGGCCGGCTCGTGGGCCTCGACGGTCCCGGCGACGCTCGACGCGGAGTTCCGGATCGGCGTCGCGCCCGGCGAGACCGTCGCCGAGGTGGAGGCGGCGTTCCGCGAGCGGCTGGACCGGGTCGCGACCGACGACCCCTGGCTGCGCGAGCACCCGCCCCGGTTCGAGCGGTTCTCGGTCCAGTTCGAGCCGGCCGAGATCGCCGTCGACGAGCCGGTCGTGGAGGCGGTCCGCGCCGGCCTCGCCGCGACCGGCCACCCGGACGTCGAGCCGCGGGGCGCGACGTACGGCGCGGACTCGCGACACTTCGTCGCCGCCGGGATCCCGGCGGTGCTGTTCGGTCCCGGCACCATCGACGAGGCGCACTACCCGGACGAGACGATCGCGTGGGAGGAGGTCGTCGCGGCGCGGGACGCCGTCGCCGCCGCCGCCGAGCGGTTCGCGACCGACTACGCCGCCTAGTCGGCGACGCGCGGTTCCCTCGGTCTCGTCGTCTACCGGTCGTCGCCGAGGTACTCGTCGAGCGCGTCCGCGACGATCGCGCCCGGATCGACGGTCTCCATGGAGGCCCGGCGGCGCAGTTCGACGTAGGTGTCCGCCGGGAGCCGGAGCTGAAGCCGGCCGAGTTCGACCCCCGCGTCGCGGACCGCGGCCGCGACGTCCGCCCCGTCGTTGACCGCCGACGCGACGGCGCGCACCTCGCGGACCGTGAGGTCCCCGTCTATCGTCGCCCACGCGAGCAGGTAGCGGTCCCGCCCGCCGAGCCGCGCGACGTGCTTCGCGGCGCTGGGCGCGATCCGCCCGTTGGCGACCTGCCGCCGGACCGCCTGCGGCAGGTCGTGGACCCGCGCCCACTTGCGGATGAACGCGACGGAGACGCCCTCGCCCCCGCGCTCGGCCGCCTCTTTGTACGACCCCACGCCGCGGACGAGCGCCGCGCAGGCGGCGGCGCCGCGCAGCATCAGGACGTTGTCGTCGTCGCTCACGTCGCCGGCCGCGAAGCGGGCCACCGTCTCCGCGGCCTCCGCGACGCTGTCGGGGTCGTTCGGGTCGAACCCCACCGCGTCCGCGGCCCGGTCGCCCGTCACCGCCGGGTCCGACCGGACCACCGGTTCGCCGACAGGGGACCGCCGGTCAGCGCGTGACTCCTCGGTCATACACGTCCCTTCGGGGCCGCAGGTATAAACGCCGGGCACCGGGGCGGAACTCGCCCGAACGCGGGACGCCCCCGGCGCGGGCCTTACTTCGCCGTCCGGGCGCTCGCGTCGCCGTCGTCCCCCTCGTCCGGTCCGCGCGCGTACAGGACGTACGAGTACGCGACGGTGGCCGCGGCGGTCGCGAGCGCCGGCCCGACGAGGAAGTACACCGCGTACTCGCCGGCGAAGAGGCCGACGACCGCTATCGCGGCGGAGAGCTTGAACAGCCGCGCGCCGAGCGCGTGGGTCCGGTCCCACACGGCGGCGTCGCTGAGCGTCCACGGCGTCCGGATCCCGACGAACCAGTTCGGCTCGACGTGCGGGAGCAGCGTCCCGAGGTAGTAGAACAGCGCGGCCGCGCCGGCCACGGCGAGCGTCGTCACGTCGACCGCGTAGCCGAGGTTGACGGCGAGCACGGCGAGGTGAACGGCGACGAGGAACGCGGTGACCACGACGACGAACCGGTCGTAGTGGACGCGGAACGCGGCGATGTTCTCCCCGAGGGGGTCGATCCGCGGGAGCAGCGCGAACAGGCCGATCAGCCCGGCCGCGAGCCCCGGCACGAACCACATCCCGAGCGTTCGCGGGAGGGTTCCGGTCGGCTCGCCGGCGCCGTTCCACTGCGTCACCATCCGCTCGGGCAAGCCCGGTGCGACCGCGAGGCTGGCGGCGGCGCCGACGGCGACGAGGAGGGCCGCGACGCCGAACCGGAGCCGCGTGGAGAGTCGGGAGTCGGAGGGCATACGCGCGGAGAGACGGGCCCCACCGACGAAAAGCTTCACCCGTGGGAGTCGCCCCCGCGGGCCCGGCACGACGCAACCCTTACGCGTCGTGACCGTCAATCCGGGCGTATGACCGACGAACGCGACGACGACGGCCACGAGTTCTCCTCGGGACAGGGCGTCGACGCCGACTACGACGCGTTCACCCTCGACCCGCCCGAGTTAGGCGAGGACCCGAGCCGCGTCGACCCCGTCGACTCCCGGGTGCTGACCGAGGAGCTGGACCGCCGGAACATCGGCAGCGAGGACGTCGACGTCGAGCAGCTGATCGACGTCGGCCTCTCGTACATGGGGATCAACCGCTTCGAGGAGGCGACGGAGACGTTCGAGCGCGCCGCCAACTTCGCCGAGGAGGGCTCGCTGGAGGCCCAGGAGGCGTGGGTGAACAAGGGCGCCGCCCACGCTCAGTTGGAGGAGTTCGACCAGGCGATCGGCGCCTACCAGGAGGCGCTGCGCATCGACGAGGAGTCCGAACACGCCGCGACCGCCGAGACCAACCTCGCGTACGCCCTCTGGGAGTCCGGCCGGGGCGAGCAGGCGCTCGAACACGCCGAGCGCGCCGTCGAGACCGACCCGCGCTTCGCCGAGGCGTGGTACAACCGGGGGTTCCTCCTGGTCGAGCGCGGCCTCGCCGAGGACGCCGTCAAGTGCTTCGACAACGCGATCCGCCTCGGCTACCGCGACGCGGGCGTCTTAGAGGAGAAGGCCCGCGCCCTCGAGGAGGCCGGCGACCACGAGCAGGCCGAGGAGGTCGCCGACCGCGCCGAGGAGCTCCGCCGCGAGGCGGAAGAGCAGATGGTCGAGGAACAGACCGGGCAGGCGCCCGGGCCGGGCGGCCAGCCCCCGCGGGGCGGTCGCGGCGGTGCCGGCGGTCGCGGCGGCGAGGAGGCCCCGGAGCGCGAGCTCCAGGGCGAGGGGCCCGAGGGCTTCTGAATGCTGCTCCGCGAGCGCGAGACCGCCGAGGGACGGCTCGTCTCCGTCTGCGACCCGGACTGTCTCGGCGAGACGTACGACAACGGGCGCGCGACGCTCACCGTGAGCGAGGCGTTCTACGGCGGCGACGACGCCGTCGAGGCGACCGCCGACGAGGTGGTCGAGGGGCTCCGGCGCGCGCAGGTCGCGAACATCGTCGGCACCGAGGCGGTCGGCGTCGCCGTCGAGGCCGGCCTCGTCGACGAGGAGACCGTCCTGGAGTTCGACGGGACGCGGCACGCGCAACTGCTCTGGCTGTAGACGCGGCCCGGTCCGACTGACTCGGACGCGCGGTCCGTCGACGTCGCGGTCGCCGTCGCCCGCCGTCTCGTCGGGATCCGAACCGGCTAAGTGCGCGCGCGACGAGGCGGATCCGATGAGACGACTCACGCGGAGCGAACTGGCGTCGCGGCTGGGGCCGCGGCAGCCGTCGGACGCGTTCTGGCGCCGCGCCGTCGACCGGGGGGAGGCGGCGCTCGGCGTCGGTCCCGACGCGGTCGCCGCGGCGGCGAGCGGGGGCGCGACCGCGGACGGCGGCGACGAGCGGCGCGAACCGCTCGCCACCGGCGACATCGTCGACGTCGGCGACCACGCGTTCGTCGTCGTCGACGCGACCCCGACCGAGGCCGGCGGGCGGACCTACCGGATCGAACTGGTCGCCGACCGCGACGGGGACTGACGCGGCTCGAACTCGGTCGGTGCGGGCGCCGGATTACAGGTCCGCCACGTCCTCGATGGCGTCGGTGAGCGCTTTCACGCTCTCGACCGTGTGCTCGCCCATGTGCCCGATCCGGAACGTCTCCTCGCCGAGGTCGCCGTAGCCGTTCGAGAAGGCCATGTCGTACTCCTCGTTCACTTCCTCGATCGTCGCGGCCACGTCGATCCCCCGCGCGTTCTCGATGCAGGCGACCGTCTGCGACTCGTAGCCCGCCTCGGGGAACATCGCGAAGTGCTCGTCGGCCCAGTCGTGGACGTACTCCATCATCTCGCGGTGGCGCGCGTCGCGGGCGCGGTGCCCCTCGTCGAGCATGCGCTTCATCTGCGTGCGGTACGCCAACATGATCGGGATCGCGGGCGTCGAGTGCGTCTGTCCCTTGCGGTCGTAGTAGTCGATGGTGCGGCGGAAGCCGCCGTACCACGAGGAGTCGCCCTTCTCGACCTCGCGGTCGTAGGCGTCGTCGCTCACGACGCAGACGGCGAGCCCCGGCGGCATCGCGAACGCCTTCTGGGTGGACGCGAAGACGGCGTCGATCCCGTGTTCGTCGATGTCGACGTAGTCGCCGCCGAGCGAGGAGACGGCGTCGACGGCGAAGTAGGTGTCCGGGTACTGCTTGAGGACGTCGCCGATCTCCTCGACCGGGTTCCGGACGCCCGTGGAGGACTCGTTCATCACGCCCGCGACCATGTCGTAGTGGACGTCCGCGGACTCGATCGCGTCGCGCACGTCCTCGGGCTTGACCGCCTCGCCCCACTCGTACTCCAGGCGGTGGACGGTCTTCCCGAGGCGCTCGGCGACGTTGGCGTAGCGCTCGCTGAACGCGCCGCAGGTCGGCACGAGGACGTGCTCGTCGACGAGGTTGAGCGTCGTCGCCTCCCAGAACTCCGTGCCGGAGCCGGTGAGGATCACGACCTCGTTGTCGGTGCCGAGGAACTCCTTCGTGTCCTCGACGATGGTGGTGTAGAGGTCGGTCATCCGGTCCATCCGGTGGCCGAACATCGGCTCGGCCATCGCCTCGATGACGTCGTCGCGGACCTCGGTCGGGCCGGGGATGAACAGCGTCTTCTCGTCGTAGTCGTCGCGGTATTCGCGTTTCTTCGTCACGGGATCCACCTGTTAGATCGTACCGGGGCGCGTGAGGGTATGGTCCTTGTGTTCCGTTCAAAAGGCGCGACGCGCGGTCGCCGTCGCCTCGCGGAAACGGTGCCGTCGCCCGGATCAGCCGGGTTTATACGACCGGGCGGTTGAATTGTGGTATGATACACGCACCGAGAGTCGCAACCGCCGGAGGTGGCCCGCCGTGAGCGGCGACGAGGAGCTCGCGAAGGACCTCGGTCCGCTCGCGGCGCTCACCATCGGGATCGGGACGATGATCGGCGCCGGGATCTTCGTGCTGCCCGGCACCGCGGTCGCCCGCGCCGGCCCGCTCGCGGCGTTCACCTTCGTCCTCGGCGGCGTGATCGCCTTGTTCACCGCGCTGTCCGCCTCCGAGCTGGGGACCGCGATGCCGAAGTCGGGCGGGGCGTACTTCTACGTCAACCGCGCGCTCGGCCCCATGTTCGGCTCCGTCGCGGGGTGGGCGAACTGGCTCGGGCTCGCGTTCGCGTCGGCGTTCTACATGTACGGCTTCGGCGAGTACGTCAACGCCTTGGTCGGCCTCGGGCCGATCGGGCTCGGATTCGTGACGCTGGAGGCGGCGCAGGTGATCGGCCTCGCGGGCGCGCTGCTCTTCATCGCCGTCAACTACTTCGGCGCGAAGGAGACCGGCGGGCTCCAGATCGTCATCGTGATGTCGCTTCTGGGCATCCTCGCCGTCTTCACCGTTGTCGGCCTGCTGAACGCCGAGATGTCGTCGCTTCGCCCCCTCGCGCCGCCGGGGACGACGAGCGAGGTGCTCCCGGTCACGGGGATCATCTTCGTCTCGTATCTGGGCTTCGTCCAGATCACCTCGGTCGCCGAGGAGATCAAAAATCCCGGGCGGAACCTCCCGCTCGCGGTCCTCGGCTCGGTGATCATCGTTACGGTCGTCTACGCGCTGTTCCTCCTCGTGCTGCTCGCCGCGGTGCCGAACGAGCTGGTCGCGAACAACGAGACCGCGGTCGTCGACGCCGCCAGGCTGCTGTTCGGCGAGTACTCGCTGTTCGGCTTCTCGCTGGGCGCCGTCGGCGCCGCCATGCTGCTGATCGGCGGGCTGCTCGCGACCGCCTCCTCCGCGAACGCCTCGATCCTCTCGTCGTCCCGGATCAACTTCGCGATGGGCCGCGAGAAGATCGTCACCCCGAAGCTCAATCAGATCCACGAGCGGTTCGGCACCCCGTACAAGTCGATCGCGCTCACCGGCGCGCTCATCGTCCTCTTCCTCGTCGCCGGGAGCGTCGAGTCGCTGTCGACGATGGGGTCGGTGCTCCACCTCGTGGTGTACGGCCTGCTCAACCTCGCGCTCATCGTGATGCGCGAGTCGGAGGTCGAGGGGTACGACCCCGACTTCGAGGTCCCCTTCTACCCCGTCGTCCCGATAATCGGCGCGGTGTCGTCGTTCGCGCTGATCTACTACATCGACCCGACGATCATCCTGCTGTCCGCCGGCCTCGTCGTCTTCGCGCTGCTCTGGTACCTGCTGTACGCCCGCGGGAAGGTGGAGTCGCGCGGCGTGCTCGGGACGTGGATCCTCGACCGCTCCGAGGACCTGCCCGAGCCGGCCGTCTCGGCGGCGACCTCCGTCCAGCCGAGCGGCGGCGACTACCGCGTGATGGTGCCGCTCGCGAACCCCGCGACCGAGGAGCACCTGATCACGCTCGCGTCCGCCATCGCGAAGCAGCGCGACGGCACCGTCGTCGCGGTCAACATCGCGAACGTCCCCGACCAGACCTCCCTGGAGGCGGCCCGCGACCGCGGCGCCCACGAGGCGGCCCACGGCCTCCTTGACCAGGCCCGCGAGGACGCCGAGACGTTCGGCGTCGACGTGGAGACGCACGTCGTCCTGTCGCACCGCGTGTTCGAGGAGGTGTTCGACGCCGCGCGCACCTACGGCGCCGACATGACCGTGATGGGCTGGGGGAAGGACTCCCACGGGGCGCCGGGGCGCGCCGAGTCCGCCGTCGACGAGCTGGCGTACTCGCTCCCCTCGGACTTCCTCGTGTTCCGCGACCGCGGCTTCGACGCCTCGCGCATCCTCGTGCCGACCGCTGGCGGTCCGGCCTCCGACCTCTCCGGGGCGGTCGCGAAGATGCTCCAGACGGAGTTCGACGGCGAGGTCACCCTGCTCCACGTCGCCGAGGACGGCGAGGAGGAGGAGGGCCGAGCGTTCCTGTCCGAGTGGGCCGACGAGCACGACCTCTCGGACGCGGCGCTCCGGATCGAGACCGGCGACGTGGAGGACAGCATCGAGCGCGCCGCCCGCGACGCGACGATGCTCATCATCGGCGCGACGCAGAAGGGGCTGCTCTCGCGGCTGGTCCGGGGCTCGCTCGTGTTAGACGTGCTCAACGAGGTGGAGTGCTCCGTGCTGCTCGCGGAGAAGCGCAGCGACCGCGGCATCCTCGACCGGCTGTTCGGGAGCGGCGCGCGGTCGAACGAGGTCACCGACGGAGCGGAGACGCCCGCCGATACCGGCGTCGAGCCGGCGCCGTCCACGCCCGAGATAGACGAGGGCGGGTCCGGCGAGGAGTCGAAGGCGGACTGACGCGGCGGTCGCTTTTTACTAGCGGAGGGCGAGTGCCCCGCGTCAGCCCCAGTGCCAGAAGTGGTTGTCGTCGTCCTCGACCGGGTCGGTGCGTTCCCGGAGGGCGGCCACGTCCTCGGCGGTCGGCTCGTGGTCGTCCGGCAGCCGCTCCATGCAGTCGAAACAGAGGAAGAACTCCGAGCCGTCGGTGAGTTCGAGCGTCAGTCCCTGCGTCGACTCGAACGCGAAGTTCCACAGGTCGCCGATCCCGCCGGCGATCCGGACGGACCGCTCGCAGACGTCGCACGCCTCGGAGGCCATACTCGGAGGTAACGGGGCGCGCGGGGTAAGGCGTGTCGCCTCGATACGTGTACTACGTGGCTGGTTTCGATGGAACTGTTCGGTAGACGGCCGTTAGCGAGTCGACGGACGACACCGCCAAAGCCCCAGCCGGCGAGGCGGGCGCACGCTCGCTGCGCGCCTCACTCGGTCGCTATCGCTCCCTCGTTGCGGTGCTTGCGTCGCCTGCGCCCGCCTCGCCGGCTGCCCCTTTGAGTCCCACCTCGACAGCACAACAACGCACCTCACGCCTCCCCAGCCTCGCGGTTCGCGCTCTCCGAGCGCTCACCGCGTCCCTCGCGCGTGCTCACTCGCGGCCTCCGCTTCGCTCCGGCCGCTCGCAGGCACGCGCCACCGCACGTATTTATAAGTAGTCGGTGCCGTTCACCGCGATTCGACCCCGATCACGTGCGCGTCTTCGGGGTCGAACCCGACCGCGACCGCGCCGTCGATCGGGTCCACGACGCGGACGACGAGCTCGCGGTCGCCCCAGTCGAGCGTGACGCGCGTCGTCTCGCCGAGGAACTCCGCGCTGGCGACGGTCGCGCGCAGCGCGTTCTCGCCCGCGGGGGCCGCGGCGTCTCTGGGACCTCCGTCCGCGCCGGCGACGCGGAGGTTCTCCGGACGGACGCAGAAGGCGATCCGGTCGCCGACCGACGGGGCCGCTCCGGGGTCGTCGTCGGTCCGCACGCGCAGGGTCCCGTCGCCGCCGTCGACCTCGACCGCGAGTTCGCCCGCCGCGGACGCGTCGGTCACCGTCCCGGCGAACACGTTGTTGTCCCCGACGAACTCGGCGACGAACCGCGTCGCGGGCTGACGGTAGACCGTGCGGGGCGCGGCCACCTGCTCGGGGGCGCCGTCGTTCATCACCGCCACGCGGTCGGAGATCGCCAGCGCCTCCTCCTGGTCGTGGGTGACGTATATCGTGGTGATGTCCAGCTCGGACTGGATCCGCTTCACCTGCGCGCGGAGCCGCTCGCGGAGCCGCGCGTCGAGCGCGCTCATCGGCTCGTCGAGCAGGAGCACGTCGGGCCCGGGCGCGAGCGCCCGCGCCATCGCGACCCGCTGCTGTTGCCCGCCCGAGAGGCTCTCGGGGTCGCGGTCGGCGGCGTCGGGCAGGTCGACCAGGTCGAGGAGCTCGGCGACGCGCTCGTCGCGCGTGACGCCCTCGGGCGGGTCGGCGAAGTTGAGCCCGTACGCGACGTTCTCGCCGACGGTCATGTGCGGGAACAGCGCGTAGCTCTGGAAGACGACGCCCACGTCGCGGTCCTCCGGGGGCACGCCCGCGACCGACGCGCCAGCGAAGCGGACCGTCCCGCTCGTCGGCTCCTCGAACCCCGCGATCAGGCGGAGCGTGGTGGTCTTCCCGCAGCCGGAGGGCCCGACGAGCGTGAAGAACTCCCCCTCGCGCACCCGGAGCGTCACGTCGTCGACGGCGGTCGTCTCGCCGTAGCGCTTCGTCACGCCGTCGAGTTCGACCGCGACCTCGCCGTCGCTCTCGAACGCCGCGTCGCGCTCAGAGCCCACGGTGATCACCCCCGAGCCGCTCGATGACGACGAAGCTGAGCGCCGTAACGACCAGCAGGACGACGCCCATGGCGGTCGCCGGTCCGAGCCGCCGCCCGATGAACCGTTCGATCGCGACGGGCATCGTGTACGCGTCGGCGCCGGTCGAGAGCACGACCGTCGAGGTGAACTCGCCGATCGAGACCGCGAACGCGAACGCCGCGCCCGCGACGACCGCGGGCCAGACCAGGGGGATCTCGACGTCGCGGATCACCCGCGCCCGCGAGGCGCCGAGCGCCCGCGCGGACTCGACGAGCGAGCGGTCCAGCCCGGCGAGCCCGGGCGAGACGGTGCGCACGACGAACGGGTACCCCGAGACCGCGTGCGCGACCACGATGGCGACCGCGCCGCCGGCGGCGATCCGCCACCCGGCGACCTCGACGCCGAAGACGAGCCCCCGCAGGAGCCCGAGGCCGACGATGATCCCCGACACCGCCAGCGGCGCCATCGCGGCCGCGTCGACCAGCGTCCGCCCGCGGTAGCGTCGCGTCGTCAGCACCGCGACGACGACGCCCATCGGGAGCGCGAGCAGGGTCGCCGCCGTCGCGAACGCGAGCGAGTTGTAGATCGCGGGCAGCGGCCGCACCTGGAACGCCGCCCCCGTCCGCTGGCGCTCGACCAGGAACCGGTAGTGCTCCAGCGTGAGCGCGCCGTCGCCGCCCGTTAGCGACGCGAGGACCATCGACGCGATGGGCGCGACGAAGACGACCCCGGCGACGACGGCGTAGGCGGCCAGCCCCGCCCGCGGCAGCAGTTCCCGGAGCGTGGGCGCGGGCGGTGACAGCGAGCGCCGGGGCAGCGGGCGCGCCCCCCGCGCGCTCGTCGCGTTCCGGGCCTCGTACCGGAGGTACGCCAGCAGGACGGCGAGCGACACCGCGAGCTCGACGATCGCGAGCGCCGCGGCCTCGGCGTAGCTCAGGTCGCGGACCAGCCGGTAGACGAGCACCTCGACGGTCACGAGCTCGAACCCGCCGAGCGCCAAGACGATGGGGAAGGTGCCGAAGGTGAACACGAACGTCAGCGCCGCGCCCGTGAGGACCGCGGGGTACACCTGCGGCGCGACCACGTCGTAGAACGCCCGGACCGGTCCCGCCCCGAGGCTGCGGGCGGTCTCAACCGCGCTGGCGTCGACCGACTCCCACGCCGCGGTCGTCACGCGCGCCACGAGCGGAGCGTTGTAGAAGGCGTGCGCGATCACCACCGCTTCGAGGGTGAACATGAGTTCGACCCGCGGGAGCCCGAGCGCGGTCAGGGCGGCGTTCAGCGTCCCGTTCTCGCCGAACGTGGCGACGAACCCCACCGCGACCATGATCGACGGCAGGACGAACGGGACGATGGTGAGCGAGCGCAGCGTCCGCCGGCCGGGGAACTCGTAGCGCGCGAGCAGGTACGCTGCCGGGAGCCCGAGGGCGACGCTCGCGAGCGTCGAGAGGACCGCCTGGTACGCGGTGAAACCGACGACCCCGGGGCGGCGGTCGGGCGAGAGCAGCGACCGGGCGACGGCGGCCGGCGGCTCGCCGGACAGCAGCCGCGCCAGCTCGCCGAAGTAGAACGGGTCGGTGAGCACGTCCGCGAAGACGCGGAGGGTGACGGCGCCGTCGACGACGACCGCCTCGATCAGGACCGTCGCGGCCGGGTAGTAGAACGCGACGACGAGCGCGGCGCTGGTGAGGACCGCGAGCGCGGTCAGCGCGTTCGCCTCGACGCCCTCGCGCAAGCGGGCCAGCCGCCCCGCGCGGCCGCCGTCAGGTCCCGTCACGCGCTCGGCCCCACGTCGGCCACGCGCTTAGTTCCCGGCGAACTGCCGCTCCCAGGCCTCGACCCACGCGTCGACCGAGCCCTGGAGCTCGTCGTAGGTGAACGTCACCGGGTCGCTCGGCTCCTTGGCCAGCTCGGCGTAGTCGCTCGGCAGCTCGGCGCCGTCCGTCGCGGGGAACGCGACGTTGCGCTGGGCGATCTCGCCCTGGACCTCGGGCTCCAGCATGAACGACATGAACCGCCGCGCGAGGGCGGGCTCGTCGGCGTCGGCGAACAGGGCCATCCCCTCGGGGTTCGCGTACGCCTGGTCGTTCAGGAAGCGGATCTGGTGTTCCTCGAGGTCCGCGCCCTCCATGTCGGCGAACACCTGGTCGGTGGAGTAGGAGACGACGATCGGCGCCTCGCCCTCGCTCCAGGCCGAGTACGCGTCGTCCCAGCTCCCCAGCACGCGCACGTCGTTGGCCTGGAGGTCCGCCCAGTAGTCGAGGTAGTCGTAGTCGGGGTCGCCGTCGCCGCCCTCGATCGCCTCCCCGTCCCCGTCGCTCGCGACGCCGCCGTCGCCGAAGCGGCTGATCGTGTGGAGGAGGAACGCGCGCCCGGTCGAGGAGCCGCCGGGGTTCTGCGCGATGAGCGCGCCCGCGTGCTCGTCGTCGAGCAGCCCCTCGAACGTCTCGGGCGCCTCCGTCGTCGTGCCGTCGTACACGAGGCTGACGTACCCGGTGTCGAACGGGACCGCCCGGTCGAACGGGTCGAACCGGAGGCCCTCCTTGACCGCGTCGCGCCCCTCGACGTCGCCGGCCTCGGCGAAGAGGTCCTCGTCCAGTTCGCCGTCGACGCGCACGAGGTCCTCGGTGGTGAGGCCGACGTAGAGGTCGGCGTCGATCCCCGCGCCCGACGCGGCGCGCTCGATGTAGTAGTTCACCTCGTTGTCCGGGGTCGCCCACTCCAACTCGGCGTCGTACCGGCTCTCGAACTCCTCTTTGAGCCACTCGCCCGGGCTCACCGAGGGCGCGTCGATGAAGTTCGTGTACGTGGCGACCGTCAGCGTCGGCGTCTCTCCGTCGCCGCCGTCGGTGCCGTCCTCGTCCGCCCCGTTCCCGCTGCCGTCGCCGCCGTCGGACCCGTCGCCGTCGTCGACCCGCTCGGCGCTGCAGCCGGCGAGCGCGACGGCCCCGGCCGCCCCGGCCGCGGTCAGGAAGCGTCGTCGGGTGCGTGGCCGGGCCGATCGCCGCCGCGTCTCGCTCTCGTCGGTGGTCATCACTCGGTTGTTGTACTCGGTGGTTACATAAGCGATCCGTGTCGACGGCGACACGAATTTCCCCGTCGCGCCCGTCGAATTCGCATGGGAGAGGCACCGAGAAACGGCTCCGCAGAGAATTCGGCGCAGTTCGGGCCGACCACCCGACGGCGGCTGCTCGCCGGCGGCGCGGCGGTCGGCGTCGCCGGCCTCGCCGGCTGTCTCGGCGGCCGCGACGGCCCGGTTCCGGCCCCCGAGGTGACGAGCGACCGCATCGAGGACTGGCGGCGGACGGACGCGTCCGAGGGCACCGCGTCCGAGCAGTCGTACGGCCCCGTCACCGTCCGGGCGCTCGAACGCACGCGGATCTTCGAGTACGCGCCCGTCGCGGACGCGCTCGCGGAGATTGTCGACGCTGACGGGTCGCCCGTCGTCTTCTTCGCGACGCGGGTCGACCTCCGGCCCGCGATCGACCGGCTTCCGGGCGAGGTCGGCCGCGACCGGGTGATGAGCGAGGTCGAGACGGCGGCCGTCGACGCCTTCCGAACGCGGCTCCGGAACGCCGGCATCGAGGACGTTCAGGTCGCCGACGAGGGGATCACCACCGTTCGGTCCGGTCACACCGCGACGGCGTGGCGGCTGACGGGCGCGTACGCGATCGACGGCGCGATTCCCCTCCCGAACGGCACGACGGCGGAGATAGACCGGCGGCTCGAAATCGGGGCCCGGCTCGGCGTCTGGCACGACGGGACGGACGTCATCGTCTCCGGCGGCGCGTACCCGACGGAGCGGCTGACGGCCGTTCTCGACGAGTCGCTTCCCGACGCGGTCGACGCCGAGACGGTCGTGCGACGGGTCGCCGACGCGGAGACCGCCGAGGCGCTCGCGACCGACCCCGCGGAGTTCGACATCGAGGTCTCGCAGCTGCTCATCTCGGTGGCGTGAGCGGGGAAGGGATCCGGAATTTCCGAGTTCCGTCGAAATATATTGCTTAGAGAAGTGCGGCGGCGCGTGCCTCCGAGCGGCCGCCGCCGGCGGCCGCGAGGAGCACGCGCGAGGGAGCGGTGAGCGCTCGGAGAGCGCGAACCGCGAGGCCGGGGAGGCGTGTGGCTGCGGTGCTGTGCGGGGCTTTGGCGGTGTCCGCCCTCGATCTACCGTGCCTATTGATACACGGGCGACTGAGCCTTCCGAGACGTTCACCGCGTACTCCTCCGTTTCGTCTCGAACCGACCCGTTTAATCGGCGTCCCCGACTCTCACCCCGCATGAGCGACTTCCCGGAGTTCGAGGTGATCCCCGCCGTCGACGTCCAGGACGGCGATGTCGTCCAACTGGTCGGCGGCGAGCGCGGGACGGGCAAGCGCTACGGCGACCCGGTCGCGGCCGCCGAGCGCTGGATCGAGGCGGGCGCCGAGACGCTCCACCTCGTCGACCTCGACGGCGCCTTCGAGGGCGAGCGCGTCAACGCGGCGGCGATCGAGGCGGTCGTCGAGAGCGTCCCGGACGGGGTCGGCCTCCAACTGGGCGGCGGCATCCGGACCGCCGATGGCGCGCGCGACCTCCTCGACCTGGGACTCGACCGCGTCATCCTCGGCACCGCGGCCGTCGAGACGCCCGGAATCGTCGACGAAATCGACGCGACTCACCCCGGGAGCGTCGTCGTCAGCCTCGACGCGAAGGACGGCGAGGTCGTCGTCTCGGGCTGGACGGAGGAGACCGGACTGGAGCCGGCCGCGGCCGCCGCGCAGTACGAGGACCTCGGCGCGGGCGCCATCCTGTTCACCAACGTCGACGTGGAGGGCCAACTGGAGGGGATCGACCGGGAGGCGGTCGAAAGCGTCGTCGAGGCCGTCGATGTCCCCGTTATCGCGTCCGGGGGCGTGGCGAGCGTCGAGGACGTTGTTGATTTAAAAGAGGCCGGCGCGGCCGCGGTCGTCGTCGGCACCGCGCTGTACGAGGGCGAGTTCACGCTGCGGGAAGCGCAGGACGCGGCGGACGAGATTTAACAATCGGAGCGCGGGTTTGTCGTCGACAACTTATAGCTGATCTACTGCGGACTGGACCGTTCTGGAACAATTCAAATATACGCTAATTTCTGTGTGTATTCACTAGTTCACTCGTCTGGCTAGCAGTTATTTGTTGGCGTCACTCTCCCCTAGTATTCGGGAAACTAGTAGCGGGATTGCTAGTAGTACAGCCACAGAAATACCAGGGTTTACCACACCAGTTGCCAGATTTCTCGAGATAATTTCCTGTTGCGCGTACCCGCTTGTCACAAACAACTGAACTCCCACAGCAATCACGAATAGTACTAGCGTAATGTTTGTATTTACACTTGAGAGTGCCTTAGCACGGTAGTCAGCTGGCATTCCGTTTTCATCGGGTATTCCTTCCAATTCGGCAGCCATCATCGCCGGAGACCGTAGTGACGACACAAAGCCGTTGATTGTCGCAAGAGCGATGAATAGGATGCTGTAAACTCCAGGATCAAGTTGGTGTAGAAGATCGAACGCGCCTACAAGCATAGCCGCCCAAACAAATATCTTGAATTTCGGCTCCTGCTCATAAGCTTGGAATAGGGCTATTTCAGCGAGAATTTTTGAGCGCTTGTCGATGTCGTAACGGGATTCTGTTTGTACACTTTGATCAAGGTGTGGAATGATCCATCTAATTCCGACTCGACCTTTCATAGAAATTCCAAATTGGTCGTAGAGTTCTTCACGGAGTTCGTTCTCAGACTGCTCCTCTGAGGTAGTATGTTCTGTTTGTTTTGTTTCTTCTGGCATACCGTCTCATAGTCGACACTACCAGAAAAAGGTCGTTCAGATCTAATAAAATCCAATAGAATCTCGCCGAAGTGGGTCCACTTATAGAACGAAGCACAGGTCCACTCTGACGGCCGTTTCGTTGTATCTCAAATAAGATCAAACTCTTGGGGATCATTCTGTCACACCCATCCTTGCGGATCGCCGGCGAACGGTACCAAAGCCCCAGCCGGGAGGCGGGCGCACGCTCGCTGCGCGCTTCAGTCGCTCACTTCGTTCGCTCCTTCCAGTGCTTGCGTCGCCTGCGCCCGTCTCCCGGCTGCCCCTTTGCGTCCCGCCCGACCGCACAGCACCGCAGCCTCACGCCTCCCCAGCCTCGTCGGCCGCCGTCGCTTCGCTCGGCGCCCGACTCCAGCGAGGGACCGAAGGTCCCTCTGGCAGCCGGCGCGTAGCGCCGGCGACCTCGCGCGTGCTCCTCGCGGCCCGGCGGCCGCTCGGAGGCACGCGCCGCCGCGAGCCGCGATTTCACCCGCAACCGACTTACGAATCCCCCGCGACGGGCCGGTATGAGCGAGCACGACCGGACCGCGGCCGTCACCCGCGAGACCTCGGAGACGACGATCGAACTCACCCTCGCTATCGACGGCGACGGCGACAGCGAGGTCTCGACGGGGATCGGCTTCTACGACCACATGCTGGCGTCGTTCGCCAAGCACGGCCTCTTCGACCTCACGGTCCGCTGTGACGGCGACTTAGAGATCGACGACCACCACACCGTCGAGGACGTGGCGATCTGCCTCGGCGAGGCGTTCGACGAGGCGCTCGGCGACAAGCGCGGCATCCGTCGCTACGCCGACCGCCGCGTCCCGCTCGACGAGGCGGTCGCGAGCGTCGTCGTCGACGTGGCCGGGCGCCCGTACTACGAGTTCGACGGCGAGTTCTCCCAAGAGTCGGTCGGGGAGTTCACGAGCGTCATGGCCGACCACTTCGCGCTGTCGCTGGCACACAACGCCGGGCTGACGCTCCACGCGACCGTCGAGAAGGGCGACAACGCCCACCACGAGGTCGAGGCGCTGTTCAAGGCGATGGCGCGGGCGCTCGACGACGCGACCCGCCTCGACGAGCGCCGCAGCGACACGCCCAGCACGAAGGGCGAGCTGTAGCCGGAACCGTCGACTCCGCCCCGCCGCCGATCGCTTATCACCGCGCGAACCGTTACCACGGACGTATGGAACTCGACTGCGAGGGGTGTGCCGGCTGCTGCGTCGACTGGCGCCCGCTCGACCCGGCCGCGGCGGGCTCCGACCGCACCGGCCCGCGCCCCCCGCTCGACGACGTGTACGCCCTCGCGCCGCTCACCCGCGACGAGGTCGCGCGGTTCGTCGGCGACGGCCTCGGCGACGCCCTCGCCCCCCGACTCTTCGAGCCGGCCGAGCGGGACGAGGCCGTGACCGTCGACGGGACCGACCTCGCCGCGATCGACGGGCGCCCGGTCTTCGTCGTCGGCCTCCGGAAGCCCCCGAAGCCGGTCGCGCCGATCGGCACGGACGAGCCGCGCTGGCTCGGCGCCTGCGCCTTCCTCGACCCGACGACGCTCCAGTGCCGGATCCACGACACAGACCGCTACCCGCGCACCTGTTCGACGTACCCGGGTCACAACCTGGAACTCGGCGCCGAGACGGAGTGCGAGCGCGTCGCGGCCGCCGGCGGCGGCGAGCGCCTCCTCGACGACGAGCCGCCCGCTGACCTCCCGGCGCCCGAGTTCGGCCCGCAGGCGCTCGGCGCGACCGTGTTCGCGTACCCCGACCCCGCGGATCTCGACGGCGTCGTCGCCCGACTCCGCGACGGGGAGGCGACCGCCGACGACCGCGCGCGCTTCGTCGGCGCCGCCGTCGGCTCTCGCCCGGGATCGCTGTCGGTGACCCGCGACCGCATGAGCGACGCGCGCGAGGCCGCCCGCGACGCCGACTCGTGGGTCGGCGCGGCGATCCGCTCGTGGACCGAGCGCGCCGGCGGCGACGGCGAGCGCGTCGGCCTCGGCCGCGACGCCCGCGACCGGCTCGTCCGCGAGGTCGAGGACGACGCGGGCGCGCCCGGAACCCCGGGATGGGACGCCGAGCGGTAGGCGGAGCCCGGGCCCTCGTTCGCGCGTGCGCACACGCGCGTGAGGCTTACCAGTGTGCGGCCCCTCCCTTCGCACATGGCCGAACTGACATCGACTGACGAGCCGGTCGAGTACGCGCGTGAGGACGTGTCCGTCCTCGTCGTCGGCGCCGGCGCGGCCGGCGCACGCACCGCCATCGAGCTGGCCGAACGCGGGGTCGAGGACGTGCTCGTGCTCGGCAAGCGCGGACACGGCGACGCGCACACCACCTGGGCGCGGGGCGGGATCAACGGCGCCCTCGGCACCCACGACCCCGAGGACTCGCCGGCGATCCACGCCGCCGACACGCTCAACGAGGGCCACTTCGTCAACGACCCGGCGAAGGTGGAGACGGTAACCGAACAGATGCCAGAGCGCCTCCGCGAGCTCGACGAGTGGGGGATGGCGTACTCGCGCACGGACGGCGGCGAGATCGACCAGCGCTTCTTCGGCGCGCAGTCGTTCCGCCGGACCGCCTTCGCGGGCGACCACACCGGCGAGTCGCTGTTGGACACGCTCGTCGAACGCGCACAGGAGCTGTCGGTGCCGTACCGCGAGAACGTGATGATCACGAAGCTCGTCTCCGACGGCGACGCGGTCCACGGCGCCGTCGGCTTCGACATGGACACGGGCGAGTTCCTCCTGTTTAACGCCGGTATCGTCGTCCTCGCGGCCGGCGGCCACGCGGCGATATACGACCGCCACACGTCGCGCGACGACGAGAACAACGGCGACGGCGCGGCGCTGGCGTACGACGCCGGCGCGTCGCTCATGGACATGGAGTTCATGCAGTTCCATCCCACCGGGATGGCGGTCGACGAGACCGACCCGGAGTGGGCGCCGTGGAGCGGTCGGCTCGTCACCGAAGCCGTCCGCGGCGAGGGTGGCCGCCTGTTCAACGCCGAGGGCGAACGCTTCATGGAGCGCTACTCGCCGGACCAGATGGAACTCGACGCCCGCGACGTGGTCGCCAGGGCGATCGCGCGGGAGATCGCCGAGGGGCGCGGCACGGAGAACGGCGGCGTCTACCTCGACATCTCCCACCGCGACGCCGACTTCGTCCGCGAGCGCCTCCCGCGGATGTACGAGCGGTTCGACGACCTCGGGGTCGACATGGCGGAGGAACCGGTCGAGGTGGCGCCGACCTCCCACTACGGGATGGGCGGCGTCGCCGTCGACGACGACGGTGAGACCGACGTGGACGGGCTGTTCGCCATCGGCGAGACGATGGCGGGGGTCCACGGCGCCAACCGCCTCGGCGGGAACTCGCTGGCCGAGACCGTCGCGTACGGCGTGGTCGCGGGCGAGCGGATCGCCGACCGCGCCGACGGACCGGGCGAGGTCCCGACCGACCTGCGCGAGACGCTCGTCGATCCGCACCTCGCCGACCTGCGGGCGATGGCCGACAGCGACGGCGAGAACGAGGTTGACGCGGTGCTCGCCGACCTCCGCGAGCTGATGTGGGACCACGCCGGGATCCTCCGCGACGAGTCGTCGCTCCGCGGGGGACTCGACCGCCTCGCCGACGTCCGCGACCGCGCGGCCGACCTCCGCGTCGGCCCGGTGACGAGCGAGTCGTTCGAGCTCGCGGTCGACCTCGGATTCATGATCGTCGCCGCCGAGGCGGTGCTCCGCGGCGCGCTCGAACGCGAGGAGTCCCGCGGCGCTCACTACCGGACCGACTTCCCCGACCGCGACCCCGACTGGCGGCGTAACCTCTACTTCGACGCCCCCGACGTCGGCGGCATGGCGCTCAGGAGCGAGCCGGTCGACGAGCCGAGCGAGGCGGTCCAGGCCGCGCTCGACGAGGGGCACGAGCTGGACTACCACCAGTTGGAGTAGCGGTGTCGAAGGCTCCGGATCACCCGCCCCGCTTCCGGTACCAGACGCGCTCGCCGACCGGCGACTCCCCCTCCGCGGTCGGTAGCCGGCTCACGAACAGGTCCCTGACGGCGAACGTGATCACCAGCTCGACCGGCCCGTCGTCGCCGTCCGCCTCGCCCTCCGATTCGGCTTCCCCGACCGGTCGCACCGTCACGACGCAGTGGCCGTCGCGCTCCCCGACCGACTCGACGACGCCGACGGACCACCAGTCGACGTGGTGCGACGGCTCCCTCGCGTGGACGCGGTCGTGGTTCACGACCGGCCCGCTCCCGGGTCGACCTCGTCGCCCGCGACCCGTCGCACCGCGAGCGCTCCCTCGCAGACGCACTCGCCCTCGCACTTCGGACACTCGTCGGCCGATCGCTCGATCGGGTCGCGGTGGACCGTCTCGTAGCCGTGCGCGTCGAACAGCTTCTCCGGGGAGTCGTCGCCGCCGTGGTACCACGAGTCCGCGAGGAAGCAGTCGACGCCGCGGTCCGCGCCGACCGCGTGGAGGCGTTCGAGCAGCCGGCTCCCGATCCCGCGTCCGGTCGCGTCCGGCCTGACGTACCCCATCTCGAGGTGCCCGTACAGCCCCGCATCGGGGAGCAGGTCGGGGTCGTCGAAGAAGTACATCTCGTCGGCGACGGCGTCGGGGGACGCGAGCTCCCGGAGCGCCATCACCCCGAGGATCCGGCCGCTCTCGTCGTCCTTGCGGCCCCCCTCGGCACCGGTCTCCCCCGCGTCTTCCGCGCCGGCCTCGACCGCGACCAGCACGTGGTACGTCGGGTCGTCGAGCCCGAGGTCGACGCCGTAGGAGCTCCCCTCGCTGAAGTGCGAGGTGATGAGCGCCTCCAGCGCCTCGGCGTCGTCCGGCCGCGGGTCCCGGATCGCGATCTCGTCCATCGACGGAGGGAACGTCGCCGCGGAGTAAGAGCGATGCGGTGCCGGAACCCCGCCGGCCCCGCGGCCCGCGGTCACCGGCCGGCGTCCGGCCGCCACACCGCCTGCCGGCGGTCGAGCCACGTGACCACGGCGACGTGCGGCAGCGTCATGGCCGCAATGGCGACCAGGGACACCGCGAGCAGGTCGCCCGGCGCCGCCACGCCGGCGGGCACCGAGACCCCGACCGCGCCCACAACGAGGAACCCGCCGAGCGTGAGCGGCGCGGCGTCGCGGCCGAAGCGGGCGAGCGCGCCGACCGCGTCGCCGGCCGACGCCGCGCTCGCCGCCTCGGGGTCGACGAGGACGAGCCGCCCGACGTGCCGGAGCGCGTGCCACAGCGCGAAGTACACCCCGACCGCGAACACCGGCGCCGCGAGCAGGAACCACGCCCACAGCACCGCCAACTCGCCGACGTCGCGGTGCCACCCGCCCGCGTCGCGGCCGCTCCTCACGCGACGGTAGCCGAGCCCGACCGACGCCAGCGTCGCGGCCGCCATCCCGACCCCGACGCCGACCCGGACGCCGGGCGCGAACAGCGGATCGACCGCGGCCGCCGCCGCGCCGGCGTCGACGAGGAACAGCCCGACGATCCACTCGGCCACCAGCCGGTACTCCTCGGGGTGCGCGAGGAGGGGGACGCCCATCGGGAGGCCCCCGCGGACGACGAGCGCCAGCCACCGCTCCGCCGACGTGGGGAGGTGGTCGACGCCGGCGATCGCGAGCGCCGCCACGTCGCCCTGGCCCCAGTGGAGCCACGTGAGCGCGATGAACCCGACGAACGCGGCGACGGGCGCGGCGAAGAACGCGGCGACGACCGCGCCGCCGAGGACCGCGTAGACGACCGAGACGACCGCGATCGACCGCCGGAGCGACACGCTCGGGTCGGCCCGCAGGGGGACGAGGTGGTCGACCGCGCCGTGCGCCATCCCGACGGCGAGGGTGCCGAGCGCGAACGTCGCGACGCCGACTTCGACCGGAAACAGGGGGGTCACGGCGCCGATCGGCAGCAGCGCGGCCAGCGCCAGCGCCGGGCGGCGCGCGAACCAGCGGTCGACGCGCTCGTTCGCGGCGTCGGCCGCCTCCGGCGCGTCCCCCGCGCCCGCTCCTGGGTCGCGCGTCGCCGCGGTCCGGGACTCGGCCGCGCCCGTCGACGCCGCCTCAGTCATCGACCACGTCGGGGTCCGGGTCGGCGGGCGGTTCCGGGCCGGGAACGTCGCGCTCACCGTCGCCCGGCGGGGACGGCTCCCCGACTGCCCGTCCCCGGCGGTCGTTCCAGTCGAGCACCCACTCGAAGAGGACGAGTCCGTTGACGGTCATCACGCCGGCCGAGGCGAAGAACAGCATCTCCTCGATCGGGAGTCCGAGAACGGTGACGCCCGTCGTCAGGTCGGGCGAGAGGTACCACGTGCCCATTCCGATCGCGATCCGGTCCGCGATCCAGAAGTACGCGGCCGGGAGCAGCGTGGCCGCGAGCCACATCTTGGGCGTCCGCACGAGGTACCCGCCGCCGACCCCCCACTGGAGCGCGAGGACGGGACCGACCCACGCGATCAGCCCGCCGAGGTAGAGGAACGAGGGGTCGAGGAGGACGAGTCCGAGCCCGATCGGCACCATCGCGAGGCCGACCGCGACGCCGGCGATCCGCGGCGCGCGGTCGAAGTCGCCCTCGCGGAACGTCGGGTCGAACCCGATCAGGTGGAGCGCGAACGCGGTGACGACGGTCTGGATCGCGAAGAAGAGGTACTCGCCGAGCGGGATCGACAGCGCGCGGACGAGCACCGCGCCGTCGGCGTACCCCCACGCGCCCTGCCGGATCATGTAGCTGATCCACGGGGTCGTGTAGAGGTACGCGATGGCGACGAGGATCGCGATCCCGGCCGTCGCGCGACGCCGCCGGACCGCGTCGTACCGCGGCGCGAGGTACCACAGGAGCGCGAGGACGGGGAGGCTGAAGACGAGGTGAAACTGGAGATACGTCAGCGTCGGCAGCATCGAACCACCCCAGCAGAGACACTCATACCCGTATATTTCCCTTCGTTTCTCTTTAACCCTTCAGCCGAACGTCGTCAGGTACCGCCGGACCGAACCGGTTCGGGCGTCACTCGTCGGCCGCGAGGACGCCGTGCGCCTCCAGCACCTTCCCGAGCCGGTACATGGAGGCGACGACCGAGTCGCAGACGGGGCGGACCGCGGACTTCGGGACGAAGCCGACCGCGAGCCCCGCGGCCTCCAGCATCGGCAGGTCGTTCGCGCCGTCGCCGACCGCCACCGTCTCGGTCATCGGGACGCCCACCTCCGCGGCGAGGTCGGCGAGCGCGTCGTCCTTCGTCCCCTCGATCAGCGGCCCCTCGGCCTCGCCGGTGAGCGCGCCGTCCGCGTCGGTCGGCAGCCGGTTGGCGACGATCGTGTCGACGGCGACGCCCTCGCGGTCGAGCGCCGCCTCGACGCCGCGCTCGAACCCGCCCGTGAGCACGGCGACGTGGTGCCCCTCGTCGCGTAAGCGCTCGATGAGGCGCGCGGCGCCGGGACGGATTCGGACCGCGTCGAAGGCGTCCTCGGCGTCGGCCGCCGACAGGCCGGCCAGAAGCTCCGCGCGCCGGTAGAGGCTCTCGGCGTAGCCGATCTCGTCGTTCATCGCCCGCTCGGTGATCTCGGCGACCTCGTCGGTGGCGCCCGCCCGCTCGGCGAGCAGGACCGTCATCTCGGAGTCGGAGAGCGTCCCGTCGAAGTCGAACGCGATGAGACTCATGGCGTTCGTTCGTCGCGGCGGGGCCTTGAAGCGCGCGGTCGGCCGCGAATGTCGCCGACGGAAACGTCCGTCGAGCCGCCCGTTCACAGCCGCTCGCCGCGGTACTTGACGTACGTGACCGCCTCGGCGCAGCCGCACTCGCTGTCGCAGCCGCTGCGACCGACTTCCGGCCGCGCTCGCTCACTCGCCGTCCGCGTCGGCGAGGAACTCCACGTCGCCGGCGATGACCGCGCTCGCGATGACTCCCACGCCGACGAGCGTCGCGACCCCGAGGGTGGTCAGCGTCACCGAGAGCGCCGACCCGCCGACCGCGACGCCGACGAACGCCCCGACGGCCCCGCCGACGCCGCCGGCGATCACCGCCAGCGTCTGTGCCTCCCGCATAGGTGTCGATTCAGCAACACCGTTTATAAGCGTTCCTGCCGGGTTCTCTCGGGTGATAACGCCGAACGGCGTCGCGTCAACCCCCTCTCCGGCCTCTCAGCGCGGGTACTGCCGTCCGAGGTCGCCGCCGGCCGCCGCCGACTCGCTTCCGTCCGCCCCGTCCGCGCCGTTCGCGTCGTCCGCGGGCTCGCCCTCGCCGCCCGGACTCACGCTGCCGGTCCGGTAGCCGGCCATGTCGAGGGTGACGTACTCGAAGCCGAGGTCGGTCAGGTGCTCGTGGACGGCGTCGGCGAAGGCGGGATCGAGCGCGCGCTCCAGCTCGTCGGGCGCGATCTCGACGCGGGCGAGCCCGTCGTGGTCGCGGACGCGGAACCCCTCGAAGCCCCACTCGCGGAGCACGCGCTCGGCCTTCTCGACGCGGGTCAGCCGCTCCTCGGTCACTTCGAGGCCGGTCGGGATCCGCGAGGAGAGACACGCCATCGACGGCTTGTCGGCCACGGAGAGGTCGTAGGCGTCGGCGATCGCGCGGACCTCCTCCTTCGCGATCCCGGCGTCCAGGAGGGGGGAGAACACGTCGAGCTCCTCGACCGCGCGGAGCCCGGGTCGGTGCCCCTCGCCCGGGTCGTCCGCGTTCGTCCCGTCACAGACCGTGTCGATCCCCCGTTCCTTCGCCGTCTCGTACATCTTCCCGAGCCGCATCGTCCGGCAGTGGTAACACCGGTCGCCGTCGTTCGCGACGAAGTTCGGGTCGTCGAGCTCGGAGAAGGCGACCGTCTCGTGGTCGATCCCGATCTCGCCGGCGACCCGCCGCGCGTCGTCGAGCTCCGCCGCGGGGAGCGTCTCGCTGCGGGCGGTACACGCCACGGCGTCCTCACCGAGCGCGTCCCGGGCCAGCGCCGCGACGACCGCCGAGTCGACGCCGCCCGAGAACGCGACGAGCACGCCGTCCCGCTCGGCGAGCGCGCCGCGGGCGCTCGCCGCCTTCGACGCCGTCTCGGGGCCGAGCGACCCGTCGCCGACGGGCCGCGCGTTCTGATTCATGGCCGGCGTTCGCGGCCCGCGCGAAAAAGCCCGTCGCACGCGGAACCGACGGCGGCCGTCCGGGGTTCGGCAGCGGCGGCCCGCGGGAGCGACCCGCACGCTTTAGACCGTTGCCGCGATACCGGCCGGTAGATGGATCTGGAGGCGATCCCCGGCGTCGGCGCCAAGACGGCCGCGGCCCTGCGCGAGCTCGACGACCCGGCCGCGACCGTCGAGTCCGGCGACGTGGCCGCCATCGCCCGCGCGCCGGGCGTCAACGAGGCCCGCGCGGCCCGCATCGCGCGCGGGGCGATCCGCCGCCGCCACGGCGACGACGGGCGGGTGCTGGCCACCGACCGGGCCCGCGAGCTGTACCGGGAGGCGATCGACCTGCTGCGCGAGCGGACCGTCACCGACTACGCCGCGAAGCGACTGGAGACGTTCTACCCGAGCGCGTCCGCCTCGCGCATCGACGAGGCCCAGGCGTTCGCGGCCGCCGCGACGGAGCGCGACCCCGACCCGGCGGTCCGCGAGGCGCTCGCGGACTGCGCGCCGCTCGCCGACCCCCCGACCGTGCGCGTCCGCGACCGGTGCCTCGCGAGCGCCGACGCCGAGACGCTCGCGCGGGCCGAGGCCGAGGTGCCCGAGCTCTCCGTCGAGACGGTCGAGGACGCCCGTGACGTCTCCGAGCTCGGCCGGTCGTACGCCTCGGTGATCGTCTTAGACGAGTCGTTCGCCGGCCTCGACGTGGAGGGCGACGTGAGCGTGCG
The DNA here is from genome assembly GCF_005435115.1 of Halorubrum sp. ARQ200. Classification (NCBI taxonomy): domain Archaea; kingdom Methanobacteriati; phylum Methanobacteriota; class Halobacteria; order Halobacteriales; family Haloferacaceae; genus Halorubrum; species Halorubrum sp. ARQ200. The sequence goes on from NZ_SGTZ01000008.1 coordinate 100,397, forward strand.
CCCGGACGCGCTGGAGACCCCCGCGGAGACGGTCCCGGAGCGCCTGCTCGCCTTCTTCGCGGAGAACCGCGAGCGGCTGGAGGCGGCCGCGGCGGTCCACGAGGCCGCCGCGGCGGCCGGGGACCCCGTCTCGGACGGCGACCCCCCCGTCGACATCGACCGCCTGCGCGACGCGCTCTCGCGGCTCGACGACGACGGCACCATCGCCGGCGACGCGGAGTTAGACCGGTTGACGGTCGCCGTCGACGACCTTGACGCCGCGGTGTCGACGGCGGCGTCCGTCGCCGACGACCGGCTGCGCGAGGCGATCCGCGAGCGCGACGTCACCATCGAGGGGACCGACTTCCTCTCGCTGGTCGAGCAGGGCGCCCGCGTCGACTCGCTGCTCGACCGCGAGCTGGCCGACGAGTACGACGCGGCGGTCGACGCCGCCCGCGAGCACCTCGCCGACGCGCTCCGCTTAGAGCCCGAGGAGGCGGAGCTGGCGGAGCGCGTCTTCGGCGGCGACCCCTCCTTCCCGGTCGACCACGACGAGAGCGCGGTCTCGCGGCTCCGCACGGAGCTGTCGGCGGCTCGCGACCGGCGGGCGGCGACGCTGAAGGCCGAGCTCGCGAGCGACCTCGGCGACCTCCGCGAGCCGGTCGAGGAGCTCGTGCGCGACGCCCTCGAACTCGACGTGGAGCTGGCTATCTCGCGGTTCGCCGACGACTTCGACTGCGTCATGCCGGCGGTCGTCGGGTCGGAGGCGGCCGACGCGGACGCCGGCTTCCGCATCGAGGGCGGCCGCTCCCCGCTGCTCGACGTCGACTTCGCCGCCGTCGAGCCCGTCGACTACGCCGTCTCGGGCGCGACGCTCCTGTCCGGGGTCAACTCCGGCGGCAAGACCTCGACGCTCGACTTGGTCGCGCTGGTCGTCGTCCTCGCGCAGATGGGCATGCCCGTGCCCGCCGAGTCGGCCACCGTCGAGCGGTTCGAGGAGATCCACTACTACGCGAAGTCGCAGGGGACCCTCGACGCGGGCGCGTTCGAGGCGACGCTGCGGGACTTCGGCGACCTCGTCGACGGCGCGGACGGCCGGCTCGTCCTCGTCGACGAGCTGGAGTCGATCACGGAGCCGGGCGCCTCCGCGAAGATCATCGCGGGCATCCTGGAGGCGCTCGACGACCAGGACGCCACCGCGGTCTTCGTCTCCCACCTGGCCCGCGAGATACGCGACGCCGCCGACTTCGCGGTCGCGGTCGACGGTATCGAGGCCGCGGGGCTCGTCGACGGCGAACTGCGCGTGAACCGCTCGCCGAAGAAGGGGCACCTCGCGCGCTCGACGCCGGAGCTCATCGTCGAGAAGCTCGCGGACGACCGCGGCGGCGAGTTCTACGGCGACCTGCTGGAGAAGTTCTGAGGGCGGGGCCGCCGCGCTCGGCCGTTCGCGCCGCCGCGTTCTGCCGGCCTCAGTCGCCGTCGAGCTCCGCCGTGACCGTGATCTCCACGTCGAGCGGCGCGGGGAGCCGAGACACCTCGACGCAGGTCCGCGCCGGGTACGGGTCCGAGAGGAACGACCGGTACGCCTCGTTCACCGCGTCGTAGTCGTCCATGTCCGTGAGGTAGACGGTCGCCGACACGATCGCGTCCGGGGTCGTCCCGGCCGCCGCTAAGATCGCGGCGACGTTTTCGAGCGTCTGCGTCGTCTGTTCGCCGACCGACTCGGGCGCCTCCCCCGTGTCGGGGTCCACGCCCGTCTTCCCCGAGACGTGGACCGTGTCGCCGGAGACGATTCCCTGTGAGTACGGGCCGAGCGCTTCCGGCACGTCGTCCGTCGTGATCTCTCGCATGACCGGGGGACGACGCGCCGCAGCATCAAGATGCGGGTCGCGGGGGTCACCCCGCCCGCTCCGGATGCTTCCCCCGCGCCGACATATTCATACAGGCTCGGTCGGAACCGAGCCGTATGCCTGCCGTGTCCCCGTTCGGCGTCCTCCTCTTCGCGGCGCAGGCCGGCGTCGGCGCTCAGGTGTCCCGCTCGCTCCCCGACCGTGGCCGCGCTCGTCGCGCCGCGGTCGGGCTCGCCGTGGCGGTACTGGGTCTCTTGGTCCTGTTCAGATTCGGCGTCATCGCGGCGCTCGCCGCCGACCTGATCGCGCTCCTCGCCGTCGCGAGGGTGACGGGGACGTCCGGTCGCCGCCCGCTTCGAGGGTAGACGCCGGGCTCGCGGTGGGGCGTCTCAGTCGTCGTCGGCCACCGCCGGCTTCCGGCGGTCGTCGCGGGGGCCTTCGAGGTCGACCTTCGGGAGCATGTCCCGGAGGTAGCGCCCGGTGTGGGAGGCGTCCACGTGGGCGATCTCCTCGGGCGTGCCGTCCGCGACCAGCTCGCCGCCGCCGTCGCCGCCCTCGGGGCCGAGGTCGATCACGTGGTCGGCGTTCTTCACGAGGTCGAGCTCGTGCTCGATGACGACGACGGTGTTGCCGGCGTCGACGAGCCGGTGGAGCACGTCGATCAGCTTGCGCTCGTCCTCTTTGTGCAGGCCCGTCGTCGGCTCGTCGAGGAGGTACAGCGTGTCGCCGGTCGCGCGCTTCCCGAGCTCCTCGGCGAGCTTCACGCGCTGGGCCTCGCCGCCCGAGAGCGTGGTCGAGGGCTGGCCGAGTTCCATGTAGCCGAGCCCCACGTCCTTCAGCAGCTTCAGCCGGCGTTCGAGCCCGCGGTGGCTCTCGAAGAACTCGTGGGCCTCCGCGACGCTCATGTCGAGCACGTCGGCGATGGTCTTCCCCTTGTACTCCACGTCGAGCGTCTCGTCGTTGTACCTGGCCCCGCCGCACTCCTCGCAGGGGACGTACACGTCCGAGAGGAAGTTCATCTCGATCTTGACGGTGCCCTGCCCGCCGCACTCCTCGCAGCGCCCGCCCTTCACGTTGAACGAGAAGCGCCCCTTCTCGTAGCCGCGACGCTTCGAGAGCTTCGTCTCCGCGAACAGCTCGCGGACGTGGTCGAACACGTCCGTGTACGTGGCGGGGTTCGAGCGCGGCGTCCGCCCGATCGGCGACTGGTCGATGAGCCGCACCGTCTCGACGTCGTCGAGCCCCTCGATCGCGTCGTGTGCGCCGGGGTCGACCGAGGTGTTGTCGTTCATCTCGCGGGCGAGCCCCTTGTAGAGGATGTCGTTGACGAGCGTCGACTTCCCGGAGCCGGAGACGCCGGTGACCGTCGTCAGCGTGCCGAGCGGGATCGGCACGTCCAAGTCCTTCAAGTTGTGCTGGCGGGCGCCCCGCACCACGAGCTCGCCCTCGGGCTCGCGCCGCTCGTCGGGCACCGGAATCCCCTTCCGGCCCGCGAGGTAGTCGGCGGTCACCGACTCCTCGGCGGCGACGACCTCGTCGAAGTCGCCCTGGGCGACGACCTCGCCGCCGCGCTTGCCCGGGCCGGGGCCCATGTCGATGATCTCGTCGGCGCGCCGCATCGTCTCCTCGTCGTGCTCGACGACGAGGAGGGTGTTGCCCAGGTCGCGGAGCCCTTCGAGGGTGTCGAGCAGCCGGTCGTTGTCGCGCTGGTGGAGCCCGATGGAGGGCTCGTCCAAGACGTACAGCACGCCGACGAGCCCCGACCCGACCTGCGTCGCGAGCCGGATGCGCTGGCTCTCGCCGCCCGACAGCGTCGACGCCTCGCGGTCGAGGGTGAGGTACTCCAAGCCGACCTCCTCCATGAAGCCGAGGCGCGCGCGGATCTCCTTGAGGATCTCCTCGGCGATGGTCGTCTCGCGCTCGGTCAGCTCCGCCTCCATCCCCTCGAAGTGCTCGCGGGCCTCGGCGATCGACAGCTCGTTGACCTCGGTGATCGACGTGCCCGCGACCAGGACGTGCCGCGACTGCTCTTTCAGGCGCGTCCCCTCGCACTCGGGACAGGTCGTCACGGCCATGTACTCCTCGATGTGGTCGCGGGCGCGCTCGGAGTCGGTCTCGACGTGGCGGCGCTCCAGGTTCGGGATGACGCCCTCGAACCGCTCGGTCTTCTCGCGGGTGCCGTTCTTCGTCGTCCACTCGAAGTGGACCAGGTCGTCGGTCCCGTAGAGGAACTGCCGCCGGATCTCCTCGTCGAGCTCCTCGAACGGCGCGTCGAGGTCGACGCCGAAGTGGTCGGCGACGTTGTCGAGCTGTCGCGAGTAGTAGGTGCGGTCGTAGCTCCACGGCTCGAACACGTGCTTCAGCGGCTTCGACGGGTCCTCGATCACGAGGTCCTCGTCGACCTCCTTCGTCGAGCCGATCCCCTCGCACTCGGGGCAGGCGCCGTACGGGCTGTTGAAGGAGAACGAGCGCGTCTCGATCGCGGAGAACTGCACGTCGGAGTTGGGGTTGCCGAGCTCCTCGGAGAACTCCACGACGAGCCGGTCGTCGCCGTCGGCATCGGCCGCGAGCGACCCCGTCGAGCGCGCGTTCGACGCGAACGGCACGTCCTCGGGCGGGTCCGGGACGATCAGCTTGAGGACGCCGCCGGCCGCTTCGAGGGCGGTCTCGACGGAGTCGGTGATCCGCGAGCGGGCGTCCGGCGAGACGGTGACGCGGTCGACGATCACGTCGATCGTGTGGTCGTAGTTCTCGTCGAGCTCGGGGTCGTCGAGCGTGAGGTCGACCGGCTCGCCGTCGACCTCGACGCGGCTGTACCCGTCCGACACCAGCTCCTCGAACAGGTCCTCGAACGCGCCCTTCTGGTCGCGGACGACGGGCGCGGCGATCTTCGCGCGGGTGTCCTCGGGGAGGTCGAGGATCTGGTTCACCATGTCCTGGGCGGACTGCTCGCCGACCTCTTCGCCGGTGACCGGGTCGTACTGCGTGCCGATCCGGGCGTACAGCAGGCGGAGGTAGTCGTGGAGCTCCGTGACGGTCCCCACCGTCGACCGGGGGTTGTTCGCGGCGTTCTTCTGGTCGATGGAGATGGCCGGCGAGAGCCCCTCGACGGACTCAACCTGCGGTTTGTCCATCTGTCCGAGGAAGTTGCGGGCGTACGCGGACAGCGACTCGATGTAGCGCCGCTGCCCCTCGGCGTAGACGGTGTCGAACGCGAGCGACGACTTCCCCGAGCCCGAGAGCCCGGTGACGACGGTGAACTCCTCGCGCGGGATCCGGACGTCGAGGTCCTTGAGGTTGTGCTCCTCGGCGCCGCGGACCTCGATGTAGTCCTTGCTCATTTCTACTCTGCCGTTGCGGGCGCGCGCGGGAATAGTCGTCGGTCGCGGGGGCCTCGCGAGGCCGTTGCCGCCGGCGACCGCGCCGAGCGCGCGCGCGGCTCACTCCCCGATGAACTCCGCGGGCGGCGAGAGGTCGCGGCGCCCGCCGAAGGTGACGAGGAAGAGGACGCCGACGCCGATCCCGTACGCCAGCATTAGCGGGATCGTCGCGAGGAACATCGTGATCACGTCGGCGGGGGTGAACACCGCCGCGACGAGCATGATCCCGATCGTCACCTCGCGCCAGCGCTCCCGGAACACGCGGTACGGGACGCCCGCGTTGTTGAGGAGCACCATCGCGATGGGGATGTCCGCGAGGAAGCCGATCCCGATCGTGGTGTAGATGACGAGCCAGAGGAAGTCGCTCACCTGGTAGGTGATGACCATGTCGGCGAGGCGCGCGTCCGTGACGAGCCAGCCGATGATCCCGGGCGCGATGGTCGTGTACCCGAGCGCGAAGCCGCCGATCATCCCGGCGCCGAGCGCGCCCGCCCAGAGGTACACCTGGTAGATCCGCCCGGCGACGAAGCCGCGCTCGCGGAGCGCGGGCCACGCGTAGTAGAGGGCGACGGGGAACGCGGCGAAGATGCCGAGCATCACCGAGAACTTCACCATGAAGATGAGCGCCTCGACCGGGTGGAGCGTGATGATGTTGATCCCGCCCTCCACCTCCGCCGGCACGCGCCGTTCGAGGTCGGCGCGGACGGTGCCGAGGCCGCCGAGGTACAGCCACGTGAACGCGGCCGCCATCACGGCGCCGAACACCGCGACGATCCGGAACGACCGCGTGCGCAGCGAGTCGAAGATGAACTTGAGGTCCTTGTAGTAGCCGCCGATGTCGTCCTCGGCCGCCTCCTCGTTGCCGTCCGTCAGCTCGGCGAGGAACGTCGAGCCGGCGCGCGAGGTCCGGTTCTGGACGGAGCCGACCAGCCCGTCGCCGCCGTCCCCGGCGTCGCCCGCGGCGTCGGCGTCGCTCGCGTCCGACTCGCCGTCGTCGTCGCTCCCCTCGTTCACCTCGTCGTAGCGGTCGAGGATCGCCTGCGCCTTCTCCGGGTCGTCGTCGTCGATCGCGGCCTGCGCCAGCGCGAGCGACTCCTCTTCGCCCATCTCGGCGAACGCGTCCGCGGGGGCCGCCCGCACCCCCGCGGCGTCGAGCTCGCCCACGTCGATCGCGGTCGGGTCGCCGTACTGCGCGCCCGCGCTCGTCGTGTCGAGGTCGGTGTACACCGCCCACAGCGTCGCGACGGCCGCGAACGCGAGCGCCCAGAGGGCGGCATAGACCCAGAGCGCGGTGGCGGGGTCGAGGCCGAGCCCCTCGCCCGGCGCGAGGAAGCGGCGGGTGCTCCCCGCGAGCCGCAGGAGGTCGTTGACCGCGGTCCGGCCGCCGTACTCGTAGAAGCCGTACACGAGCGCGCCGCCGAGGACGGTCGCGCCCCCGACGACGTTCCAGTGGTCCCGGACCGCGCCGAGCACGTGGATGCGGTCGGAGCTCCGCTTGGCCGTGACGACGAGCTTCGCGAGGTAGAGGCTGAACCCGTACAGCGCGACCAGCGGGAACGCCCACAGGAGCTGCGTGAACGGGTCCGGCGGGGAGAAGACGGCGCCGAACACGAAGATGGCGACGACCGCGTAGCGCCACTTGTCCCGGAACGTCTCGTACGGGACGATCTCCGCGTACGACAGCCCGGTGATGAGGAGGGGCATCTGTCCGGCGAGCCCGAAGGACAGCGAGAGGAAGACGATGAACTCCGTCCACATCACGATCCCGTAGGTCGGCTGAATGTCGGCCTCCAGGCCGAACTCGGCCAGGAAGCCGAACATCAGCGGGAAGAAGGCGAAGACGCCGTAGGCGACGCCGGCGGAGAACAGGCCGGCGCCGAGCAGCCCGAGCAGCGCGAGCTTCCACCGAGCGATCGGCGACTGCGGCCACATCCCCCGGGCGCGGAGCTCGTCGCGGGTGACGTAGATCAGCGGCGGGATCGCGGTTATCGCGCCCACGATCAGTCCGATCTTCGCTTGGAGGAGGATCACCTCGAACGGGGTCGTCGCGATGATGTCGGCCTCCTCGGCGACCGCGGCGCTCATGTTCGACTCCGTCACCTCGCGGAGCCGGTCCCAGATGTACGTGCGCAGCGCCCAGAACGTCGCGAGGAAGCCGATGAGGAAGACGACGAACACCTTCTGGAGGTCCTTCTGGATCGAGCGAAGGAACGCCTTCGCCGTCTCCTGGCCCTCCGCGATCGACCGTTGGGTGTCCTCGTCGAGGGCGCTCGCCATACGGAGGGCGAGGGCCGTCGCCGTTATCAACCTTTTCGACCGCGGGCGCCGCCGCCGGCGCCGTTCCGGGACGGCCCGCGGAGCGACGCCGATCGGTCCCGCGCGGCGCCGCTATCCGAAAAGGTTGATAACCGCCCGGTCGCGTAGGGAAACTGAATGGACGACTCGGACCGGTCGCGCGACGACGACTCGGCCGCCGCTGACGGGTCGACCGACGAGGCCGAACCCGAGAGCGACGGCGCCGTCGACGACGGGTCCGAGACCGACGCGGAGCCGTCCGCGGGCGTCGAGTCCGAGGTGACACCCGAGGTCGAGCCCGAGGTCGGGTCGACCCACGGCGACGACGACTCCGCGGCGGGCGAGACGGACGGCGACGACGACGGGTCGCCGGAGACGCTCTCGGACCCGGACGAGGTGGTCGAGGCCGAGGACGCCGGTCGGTCGGCCGCGCTCGACGACGGTGACGAGGCCGACGAGGAGTCGGTCGAGGCCGAGGCGTCTGCGGACGACGAGGCGTCTGCGGACGGCGAACTGTCGGCCGACGACGCGACGGTGGACGACGCCGAGGCCGCCGGCGACGGCGGCACCCCGGCGACGACCGCCGAGGCCGCGGACCCCGCGACCGCCGGCGTGCCGACGACCGAGGACGACGAGCCGTTCGACGGGATCGAGGGCCCCGAGACGGACGAGGAGATGCCGCTCGCCGTGCACATCGAGGAGATGATGCGCCGGCTCGCGGTCGTGTTCCTCATCGGCGGCCTCGCGACGCTCGTCGTCGTCACCGAGTCGACGGAGCTCATCAACTACTTCTGGAGCTACCACATCCCGGCGCCGATGGAGAACCGGCCGCGACTGTACGGCCCGCTCGAACTCCCGCTCACCCGGCTGAAGGTGGCCGGCCTCGCGGGCGTCGTGGTCGGGCTCCCGGCGTTCGTCTACGAGACGTACCGGTTCATGCGGCCGGGGCTGTACCAGACCGAGCGGCGCTACTACCTCGCGGCGGTGCCGACGAGCCTCATCCTCGGCGGGATCGGAATCGCCTTCGCGCACTTTCTCGTGTTGCCAGCGATCTTCTCGTATTTCACCACCTACACCTCCGACGCGGCGACGATCGCCTTCGGGCTCGCGGAGACGTTCAACCTGATCGTCATCATGCTCGCGTTCATGGCGATCGTCTTCCAGATCCCGCTTTTCATCATGCTCGCGATCATGATGAACCTCGTCACCCGGCAGTGGCTGGAGGCGAAGCGGCTGATCTTCTGGGGGACGTTCCTCGGGATCGCGTTCCTGTTCAGCCCGGACCCGACCGGGATGGCGCCGATCATCGTGACGCTCACGATGATCGCCCTCTTCGAGGGGACGCTCGCGATACTGCGCTGGACCGGGAATTAGATCCAGGCGCTGTCGCTCGTTTGGCTTCGTTGAACCCCTCAGTAGGTGATATGTCTTTAGAGCTGTGCTGCATAGAGAGCGCGAGTGCATCACGAGTCAAACGAACAAAGACCATCAGGAGGATTATCGTAATCACACGCTCGGCGGTAGCCGAAGTCGAGGCGTTCTCCTTCCCAGAGCGTGCCCTCGGCAATTGCAATCGAACAGTCGCCACCGTCTGTCTCGTACCCTTGGAACGACTCGGTAACCCAGTCGCTATCGTCGACTCGAACATCGACTTCGTATCGTCCACGGGCACTCTCCCAGTCGCACTCCGGAATCGCGCTCTCGACGACGGCCCCGTCCTGTCCGGCCACATCGTGTGTCGAACGGTGAACGTTTGTGCCGTCGCGTCTCACCCGAATTGCAATCTGGTGAGCGTTCTCGGTGGAGTTGTGAACTGCGACGTAGCCAAGTTGGAACGACTCGTTCGGAATCCCCGCGAGACTATCTAGACACCCGGACGTCGAGGCGGCCCCATAGGTAGCGAGCGAGGCAAGGAGGGCACGACGATTCATACGTCGGTTTTTGTCCTTTTCAAAAAGTATCTTCCCATACCCGTCTCGTCAGATACATCCTCTGTATCTCGCACGGCGATCCTATCCGTTCTTTAGGGTTTCAACGGAGCCGTGATAACGGACCGTCGGCGGACACCGCCAATGCCCCCGCCGTGAGACGGGCGCACGCTCGCTGTGCTCCTCAGTCGCTCGCGCTGCTCGCTCCCTGCGGGCTGCCGTCGTCATCAGAGCGCGGAGCGTTCTGATTGGCTCACGAGCGGTTACCCTCGTGAAGGCCCGTGCCCGCTCACGGCTGCCCCTTTGCGTCCCGCTCCGCACAGACCGCACCTCGCGCCTCCCCAGCCTCGTCGGCCTCCCTCCGGTCGGCCGACTCCCTCGCGCGGTGCTGTTCGCGGCCGCCACCGGCGGCCGCTCACGGGCGCGCGCCGTCGATACGCCTTTGTCGCCGGACGAGCGAACGGTCGCGTATGGTCCTCGGTCTCCTCGTTCCGGCAGCGGTCTCGTTCGTGTTCGCCGCGATCGCGGCGTACGTGGGCGCCCTCCGCGCGCTGGAGGTGTACTTCGACCCGCATCAGGACAGCGGCTTCCTCATGGACGACCGCGACCCGCCGCGGCGTCAGTGAGGACGCGGCGGCCCCCCGACGCGTCGCCCGCCGAGCGCCCGCAGGCCTCAGTCGTCGCCGAGCAGTTCGACGAGCAGGGCGTTCTGCGCGTGCATCCGGTTCTCCGCCTGGTCCCAGACGAGCGCGCGGTCGGATTCGAGCACGTCGTCGGTGATCTCCTCGCCGCGGTGCGCGGGGAGGCAGTGCATCACCCTCGCGTCGGTGCCGGCGAGCAGGTCGGCGTTCACCTGGAACCCGTCGAAGGCGGCGAGCTTCTCGTCGCGCACGTCCTCCTGGCCCATCGAGATCCACACGTCGGTGTACACCACGTCGGCGTCCTCGACGGCGGCCTCGGGGTCGGTCGTCGGCGTCACGTCCAGCCCGAACTCGGCGGCGCGGTCGAAGACGGAGGGGTTCATCCCGTAGTCGGCGGGGGTGGCCACCTCCACGTCGATCCCGGCCATCGCCGCGCCGACGACGAACGACTGCCCGACGTTGTTGCCGTCGCCGACCCACGCCACCGTGGCGTCCGCGCCGACCGTCTCGCGGATCGTGAGGAGGTCCGCGAGCGTCTGGCAGGGGTGCGCCTCGTCGGTGAGTCCGTTGATCACGGCGCAGTCGGCGTACTCCGCGAGCACCTCGACGTCCGCGTGGTCGAAGAGGCGCGCCATCACGCCGTCGACGTAGCGGCCGAGAACGCGCGCGGTGTCGCGCAGCGGCTCGCCGTGGCCCAGTTGGATGTCGTCGGGGCCGAGGAACATGGCGTGGCCGCCGAGCCGCGTCATCCCGGTCTCGAAGGAGACGCGGGTGCGCGTCGAGGGCTTCTCGAAGATCATCCCGAGCGTCGCGTCCGCCAGTCGGGGGTCGGTCTCGCCCGCCTTCATCGCGGCGGCGCGGTCGAGCAGGGCGTCCAGTTCGGCGGGCGTCACGTCGTCGATGTCGAGGAAGTCGTCGGTGGCGAGTGGCATCGTTGGGTGGTGTGGTGTCGTTGGAGACCGGTCGAGTTCGAAGGTCGCGGCGGTCGGTCAGCGTCGCTCGCGGCAGACCTCGGTCAGCACGGACACGGCGCGGTCGAGGTCGGGCAGCGGGAGCCGCTCGTCGGGCGCGTGGTCGAGGTCGGAGTTCCCGGGGCCGTAGGTGACCATCGGGCAGTCCCACGCAGCCGCGAAGAGGTTCATGTCGCTCGTGCCGGTCTTCCGGAGCAGGCGCACGTCGCCGCCGGCGCCCCGGATCGCGACGCGGAACGCCCGCGCGAGGTCGGTCCGGGGGCTCTCCATCACCGGCGGCATCGGCTCGCCCCAGTGGACCGAGCCGGTGGTCAGCTCGGCCTCCGCCAGCTCGTGGATCTCGTCGACCGGCCGCGAGGGCGGGACCCGGAGCTGGACGTCCATCGTCGCCTCGACGGCGAGCCCGTCGCCGCTCAGGCCGCCGTCGACCGAGATGGGCTTCGTCGTCACCTGGTCGAAGACGGCGGTCTCGTCGTCGTCGGGGGTGAACGTCTCCTCGACGCCGTGCCACCAGTCGATCGCGTGCTGGATCGCGTTCGGCTCCGGCCGCGAGGAGTGGCCCGACTCGCTCGTGTTCACGTACGTCCCCTCCAGCAGGCCGCGGTAGCCGAGGGTGATCCCCCGCCAGCCCGACGGCTCGCCGTTGATCACCGCCTCGGGCGCGTCGCGGTCGCCGATGAGGGCGCGCGCGCCGCCGGAGTCGACCTCCTCGCGGACGACGCCCGCGAACGAGACGCCCGTCTTCACCGCCGCGACCGCCATCGCGACGAGCGGGCCGGTCGCGTCGACCGCGCCGCGGCCCCACAGCACGGGGTCGCCGGGATCGCCGACGCGCACGTCCGAGGGCTCGGGCAGCTCGCCCTCGGGCGGCGCCGGCCGCACCTCGACGGGGATGTCGCCCGGCACCGTGTCGACGTGGGAGGTGAGGAGGACGGCGTCGTCCGCCGGCGCGCGGACGTTCCCGGCGTCGTCGATCCACGCCTCCCGGCCGTTCGCCTCGAAGAAGTCGACGAGCCGCTCCGCGGCCCGCTCCTCCTCGCCCGACGGCGAGGGGATCGAGACCATGTCGTACAGCAGCTTCCGGGCGGGCGTGTCGCAGGCCGCCGGGTAGCTGCCGCCGGCGACCACGTCGCCGCCCTCCTCGGACGCGGCGTCGGCCTCACGTCCCTTCCCGGCCGCCATCAGCCGATCACCTCCTCGATCGCGTCGACGACCGCGTCGGCGTGCTCGCGCTCGATCGTCAGCGGCGGGAGCAGGCGGAGCACGGTCCGCCCCGCGGGGAGCGCGAGGATCTGGTGCTCGATGGCGAGGTCGCGCAGCAGCCGGTTCGAGCCGCGGCGCACCTCGATCCCCACCATCAGCCCGTCGCCGCGCACGTCGCGCACGTCGTCGCCGAGGCGGTCCCGGAGCTCGCCGCGGAGGTACGACCCCACCTCGTCGGCGTGCGCGGGCAGGTCCTCGCGCTCGATCACGTCGAGGGTGGCGCCCGCCGCCGCGGAGACGACGGGGCCGCCGGAGAACGTCGAGCCGTGGTCGCCGGCGTCCGCGGCGATCCAGTCGCGGCACAGCGTCGCGCCGATCGGGAGCCCGCTGCCGAGCCCCTTCGCGGTCGTGAGGATGTCCGGGACCACGTCGTGATTCTCCGCGGCCCACATCGACCCGGTCCGGCCGAGCCCGGTCTGGATCTCGTCGAGGATCATCGCGGCGCCGCTCGTCGCGGTCGCGACCCGGACGGCCTGGAGGTACTCGGTCGGGACGGGGTTGATCCCGCCCTCGCCCTGGAGCGGTTCCAGGATGACCGCGGCGGTGTCCTCGTCGACGGCCTCGCGCATCGCGTCGGCGTCGCCGTACTCGACGAACTCGACGCCGCCCGCGAGCGGGCCGAACCCCTGCTTGTACTTGTCCTTCCAGGTCGTCGCGAGCGTCCCCATCGTCCGGCCGTGGAACCCCTGCGTGGTCGCGACGATCTTCTCGCGGCCCGTCGCGTGCCGGGCGAACTTCAGCGCGGCCTCGTTCGCCTCCGTGCCGGAGTTACAGAGCCAGACGTTGTCGACGTCGACGGGCGCGAGCTCGGCCAGCCGCTCGTACAGCGCCGTCCGCGCCGCGTGCGGGTACGACGCCTGGACGTACATGAGCTCCTCCAGCTGGCTCGTCGCGGCGTCGACGACCTCGGGGTGGCAGTGGCCGACCGGCGTACAGGCGTAGCTGGCGCCGAAGTCGAGGTACTCGGTGCCGTTCGCGTCCGTGAGGTGGACCCCGTCGCCCGAGGCGATCTCGATCGGCTTCTCGGAGAAGACGAAGCCGCTCACGCGGTCTCACCCCCTTCCTCGGGGGCCTCGCCGCCGCCGGCGTCGTCGCCCGCGCCGTCGCCGAGCGCGGACCGCTCGATTGCGGTCCCCTCGCCGCCGAGCGCGGCGACGACCGGGTCGCGGACGTTGGCGTCCGCGATCACGACGCGGCCGGCGCCGCCCTCGAGCGCCTCCGTCGCGGCCATCACCTTCTTGCCCATGAACCCCTCGGCGGCGTCCTCGACGGCCGCCAGATCCTCGGGCGTCGCGGCCGCGTCGATGCGGGTCTCGGGGTCGTCCGGGTCGGCGTACACGCCCGACACGTCGGTCAGGAGGACGAGGTCGGCGCCGAGCGCGCCGGCGACCGCCGCGGCCGCGCGGTCGGCGTCCGCGTTGACGGGGGTCACCTCGCCGTCGCCCTCGTCGCCCGCCATCGGCGGCGAGACGACCGGGGTGTAGCCGTCGTTGAGGAGGCCGGCGAGCAGGGAGGCGTTCACCGACTCGATCGTTCCGGAGTGGTCGCCGCGGCGGATCTTCCGCTTGCCGTCCTCGACGACGCGGACCGCCGACTTGCGGGGCCCGGAGAGGAGCCCGCCGTCGACGCCCGAGAGGCCGACCGCGTCGACCCCGGCCGACCGGAACCGCGCCGTCAGCTCGGTGTTGAGCTTGCCCGCCATCGCCATCGCGAACGCCTCCATCGTCGCCGCGTCGGTGAAGCGACCGGTGACGCCGGAGGCGGACTCGACGTATTCGGGCTCGATGCCGAGCCGTTCGAGCGTCTCGTCGACGACCGTCGAGCCGCCGTGGACGACGACGACCTCGCGGCCGTTCGCCGTCAGGTGCGCCACGTCGCCGACCGCGCCGGCGGGGTCGACCGCCTTCGCGCCGCCGACCTTCACGACGACCGGGGGCTCGTCGGCGGCCGCGCCGCCGGTCCGCTCCCCGCTCATGGCGACCCCACCGGGTGGAGCCCGTCGAACTCGAGGCCGGCGGTCTCGGGCAGCCCGAGCGCGACGTTCGCCGCGTGGACCGCCTGGCCCGCCGAGCCCTTGGTCATGTTGTCGATAGCCGAGAAGACGACGACGCGCCGGTTCCCGGGGTCGAGCTCGAAGCCGACCTCGCCGTGGTTCGTCCCGGCGACCGACTTCGGCTCGGGGTAGCGGTAGACGCCGCCCCCGCCCGAGACGATCCGCATGAACGGCTCGTCGGCGTAGGCGTCGCGGTACGCGCCCCACAGGTCCCCCTTCGAGACCGGCTCGTCGGGGAAGACGTGGCAGGTCGCGCTCGCGCCGCGCACCATGTCGACCGCGTGGACGGTGAACGAGACCGAGAGGCCGAGGTACGCCTCTATCTCCGCCTCGTGGCGGTGGCCGGTGGGCGCGTACGGGCGCACGACGCCCGAGCGCTCCGGGTGCGAGGAGGCCGCGCCCCCGCCGGCGCCGCCCTCCGAGGAGCCGACCTTCACGTCGACGACGACCTCGCCGGCCTCGGGACCGAGCGCGCCCGCGTCGACTAGCGGCTTCAGCCCGAGGATCGTCGCGGTCGCGTTACAGCCGCCGCCGGCGATCAGGTCCGCGCCGGGCAGGTTCTCGCGGTTCAGCTCCGGGAGCGCGTACTCGGCGCGCTCTAGGTACTCCGGCGACTCGTGGCCGTCGTACCACTCGTCGTAGGCGTCGGCCTCGGGGAGCCGGAAGTCCGCCGAGAGGTCGACGACCGTGTCGGCCGCCTCGAGGAACTCGTCGATCCGGCCCATCGAGACGCCGTGGGGCGTCGCCGCGAACAGCACGTCGACCGACGCCAGGTCGTCGGGGTCCGAGAACCGCAGGTCGAGCCCGCGCAGGTTCGGGTGCGAGCGCCCGACGGTCATGTTGTCGGCCGACCGCGAGGTGGCCTGGACGACCTCGAATCCCGGGTGGCCGGCGAGGAGCCGCAGCAGTTCGCCGCCGGTGAAGCCGGTGCCGCCGACGACGCTCGCGGTGTACGTCTCCGCGGTCGCGTCGCCGCCGTCGGTCGTGTTCACGCGTCCACCCCCGCGACCGATCCCTCGGCGAACTCGCCCGCTTTCGCCTCCAGCCAGTCGACGACCCGCGCCGGAACGTCCACGTCGGTGGCCGCGTCGAGCGCCTTGAACTCGACGGTGTGGTTCACCTCGTGGACGGTGTAGTCCTCCGCGCCGCCCTCGGCGGGGTCGGCGTCCGCGTCGACGCCCACTTCCATCAGGTCGACGCCGAGCATGCCGCCGCCGACCGCGTCCGAGGCCTTCTCGACCAGTTCCGTCGCCCGCTCGTCGAGGCCGAACGACTCCGTCTCGCCGCCCTTCGCGGCGTTCGTGAGCCAGTGGTCGGACGACCGCGTCATCGCCGCGACCGGCTCGCCGTCGACCGCCAGGACGCGGACGTCGCGGCCGGGCTTGTCGACGAACTCCTGGACGTAGAACACCTTGTGCTCGTAGTGGCCGAGCGTCTCCTTGTGTTCCAGTATCGCCTCGGCGGCGTTGCGCGAGTCGATCTTCGCCATCAGCCGGCCCCACGAACCGGTGACCGGCTTGAGGACGCACGGGTAGCCGAACTCCTCGATCGCTTCCAAGGCGGCCTCCTTCGTGAACGCCACCTCCGTCGCCGGGGTCGGCACGTCCGCCTCGGCGAGCGCGAGCGAGTTCCTCGCCTTGTCGGCGCAGACGTCGCCCGTCTCGGGGGAGTTCACCACCGGGACGCCGTAGCTGTCGAGGAAGCGGGTCGCGTACAGCGACCGGCTCGTCGACAGGCAGCGGTCGACGACGAGGTCGAGGTCGTCGACCGCCGCCGTCGTGGACTCCAGCCCGAACCGCTCCTTCCGGATGTCAATCTTCTCGACCGCGTGGCCCCGGTCGCGGAGCTCGTCGAGGAGGAGCTTCTCGTCTTTCCGGATCCGAGAGTAGAGGACCCCTACGCGCATGTCGACCACTCGCGTGTCGCGGCCGTGGCGGTCGTCGCCATCTACTCGCCCCAGTCCTCCTCGAGCTCCGGCGCCTCCTCCAAGACGACCGGGTCGAGCGAGATGACCTCCAGTTCGGTCCCGGTGACCGGACTGTCGATGATCTCGCCGACCTCGACGTCGGCCGGGATCTCGATCTCCTCGCCCGTGATCGGGTCCTCCGCGGTCAGGGTGTCGGTGTCGCTCGTCATCGTGCCCACATCTCCGCCGTGAACGGGCATAAAGGCTTCGAACTTGTAAGATAATTTATACAAAGTGGATCGGCCGCTAACGGAACAATATCGGCGAAATACCGGCGTGACGAGATCGAATGTCAGATCTCGGTAGTAAGTATGTCCCCCTACGGGGACGGTCGTCGTCGTCGGTCGGGTCGGTCCCGACCGAGCCGACGCCGACCTCGCGGGCGTCGCGGCTCAGACATAGCGGTCGACCTCCGCGTCCAGCGCCTCGCTCGCGTCGGCGAGCGCGTCGCGCTCGGCCGTCAGCGCGGCCTCGTCTCCCTCGATCCCCGCCTCGGCGTCGGCGAGCGCGTCGGCGAGCGCGTCGGGCGCCGGTCCCCCGACGGAGTCGCGGCTCGCGACGCTTTCGGCCGGGTCGAGCGTCGACTCCACGTCCTCGCGGCTCACGTACGCGGAGAGGGGCTCGCCCGTCACCTTTCGAGCGGCCTCGTCAACTTTTGCGGCCGCCGCGGCCGGCGAGTCGTCGTCCGCGACCGTCTCCGCCGCGGCCGCGACGACCTCGTGGGCCGTCCGGAAGGGTAACCCGCCGGTCGCGAGCAGGTCGGCGACGCCTGTGGCCGTCGAGAACCCCTCTCCGGCGGCCGTCGCGAGCGCCGCCTCGTCCCACTCGGCGGTCGCGACCGCGCCCGCGGCGACCTCGGTCGCCTCCCGCACGTCGCCCGCGACCTCGAAGACGCTCGCGTGAGCGCGCTGGAGGTCGCGGTTGTAGGCGCGCGGGAGCCCCTTCAGCAGGCTCAGCGTGCCGGTCGCCTCGCCGATCGCGTCGCCCGCCACGCCGCGGGTCAGCTCCAGCGTGTCGGGGTTCTTCTTCTGGGGCATGATCGAGGAGGTGGAGGCGTACGCGTCGGCCAGCTCGACGACGCCCTTGTTCGAGAAGACGATCAGGTCTTCCGCGAGCCCCGACAGCGTCGTCGCGAGCGTCGCGAGCGCGCTCGCCGACTCCGCGAGGAAGTCGCGCGCGGAGGCGGCGTCCATCGAGTTGCGGACCGTCCCGTCGAACCCGAGCAGCGCCGCCGTGCGGTCGCGGTCGACGTCGAACGGGGTCCCCGCGAACGCGGCCGCGCCGAGGGGCGACCGGTTCACGCGGTCGTACGCGTCGAGCAGCCGCTCCGTGTCGCGCGCGAGCCCGCCCTCGTACGACAGCAGGTAGTGTCCGACCGTCGTCGGCTGGGCCGGCTGGAGGTGGGTGTACCCCGGCATCACCGTCTCCGCGTGCTCTTCGGCGACCTCGACGAGGGCCTCGCGGGCCGCGACCGTCGCCTCGACGGCGTCGAGCAGGTCATCGCGCAGGCGGTAGCGGATACACGTCGCCACCTCGTCGTTGCGCGAGCGGGCGGTGTGCATCCGGCCGCCGTCCGGGCCGACCCGGTCGATGACCGCGGTCTCGATTGCCTCGTGGACGTCCTCGCCGGCGGGGAGTTCGCCGTGCCCGGCGGCCTCGACGGCGTCGAGCGCGCCGAGGATCTCGCCCGCGACCGCGTCGTCGACGATCCCCTGTTCCGCGAGCATGACCACGTGCGCGCGGTCGACCGCGAGGTCCGCCTCGAAGATGGCCGCGTCGGCCGCGAGGCTCGACAGGAACTCGCGGGCGGGGCCGCCGCTGAAGCGGTCGCGGCGGACGGCGGTGTCGCTCCCGCCGCTCGCTCCGCCGTCGGCGTCCGCCGCGGCGTCGGGATCGTCGTCGGTCATCTACTTCCCGTCGTCCGTCGCGTCCGGTTCACCGGATCCGTCGGTGGCCAGTTCGGGCTTCGAGACGCTCGCCTTCACGTCGTTCGCGAGGCGCTCCTGGAGGCCGTGGTACTTCGCGACGCCCGTCGCGTCGGACTGCGCGATGCCCGCCACGTCCTCGGTGTTGAACGAGGCCATCTCCTCGGAGTAGACGGCGTACTCGGAGTCGCGCGCGACGACGCGGCAGTCGCCGCCCGAGACCTTCACCGTCGCCGTGCCGGTGACCACGTCCTGCGTCTCGTCGACGAAGGCGTTCAGCGCGTCGACGACGGGCGCGAACACGAGCCCCTCGTAGGCCTTCTCGGACCACTCCTGCTCGATCCCCTTCTTGAACGAGCGCTCGTTCTTCGTCAAAACGAGGTCTTCGAGCGCCTGGTGGGCGGTCAAGAGGACGGTCGCGGCCGGGTGCTCGTAGTTCTCGCGCACCTTCAGCCCGAGCATGCGGTCCTCCATCACGTCGGTGCGGCCGACGCCGTAGCCGCCGGCGTACTCGTTGAGGTGCTGGATGAGCGGGACCGGGTCCATCGCCTCGCCGTCGACCGCGACCGGGACGCCCGCCTCGAACGTCACCTCGATGGTGGTCTCGCCCTCGGGCTCCGCGGTCCACTCGTAGATGTCCTCCGGCGGCTCGTAGTCCGGGTTCTCCAGCTTCCCGCCCTCGACCGCGCGCGACCAGATGTTCTCGTCGATGGACCAGACGCCGCCGTCGCCGGCCTCGACGGGAAGGTCCTTCTCGGCGGCGTAGTCGATCTCCCACTCGCGGGTGAGGCCGAGCTCGCGCACGGGCGCGATCACGTCGAGGTCGGAGCCGCGCCAGACCGCCTCGAAGCGGAGCTGGTCGTTGCCCTTCCCCGTACAGCCGTGCGCGATGGCGTCGCAGCCCTGCTCCTCGGCGACGCCGAGGATCGCCTCGGCGATGACCGGACGCGCGAGGGCGGTGCCGAGCGGGTAGCCCTGGTAGCTGGCGTTCGCCTTCACCGCATCGAAACAGAGGTCCGCGAACTCCTCCTTCGCGTCGACGACGTGGATGTCGAGCCCCAGCGCCTCCGCGGTCTCTTCTGCCTCGTCGAACTCCTCCGTCGGCTGGCCGACGTCGACGTTGACGCCGATGACCTCGTCGTAGCCGTACTCCTCTTTCAGCAGCGGTACGCAGACCGTGGTGTCGAGTCCCCCGCTGAACGCGAGTGCAACGCTCGTCATTACCAGAGTACACCCTCCCTACGCCCTTAAATTCAGCGGTTTAAATATTGTAAGAAAAAGGCGAAGCGGCCGCTCGCGGAACGCGGAGTCGAGACTCTTCGGAACGGAGCGGCGCGAACGCGACGAGAGGTGAGGATTACTGGCCCGAAGGGCCTCGTCGTCGCGCCGCGCCGGAGGCCGGTCGCGGCGGTCGGACGTCTCGTCGCGGTCGCAGGGCTCGTCGGTCTCGGAGAAGGGCGGCGTCGAGACGAGCCGCTGCGGTCATCACGTGTACGTATCCGATCTCCGGTATAAAACTGTTCTGCACCGCTCGACCGTCGCAAGGCTTGCCGGACCGGTTCCCGAGGGCGTCCGCCCGACTACAGCGCCTCGCGGTACGCCGCCAGCGTCTTCTCGACGTCCTCCTCGGTGTGCGCGTAGGAGGTGAACTGGCACTCGAACTGGTTCGCGGTGAGGAACACGCCGCGGTCTTTCATCTCCTGCCAGAACACGCGCTCCCAGCGGTCGGTCGCGGCGTCGGCCACGTCGGCGCCCGTCTTCGGGCAGGCGTCGTACCGGGCGCAGTCGGGGTCCTGTCGGCAGCCGCCCGCGCAGCAGGCGTCGACGTCGTCGGGCGCCTCGCGGGTGAACACCGTCTTGAACATCGAGTCGGTGCCGACGACGGTGTACTCCGGCGCGCGCTCGGCGCAGATCTCGGCGATCCCCTCGCGGAGCTTCCGACCGAGGCGGTTGACGTGCTCGTACACGTCGTTCTCGGCGGCGTACTCCAGGCCGGCCTTCCCGGCGGCCATCGTCACCGGGTGCCCGGAGAAGGTCCCGGACTGGAACACCTCGCCGGCCGGGGTGAACCCCTCGACGATCTCCGCCTTCCCGCCGATGGCGCCGACGGGGAAGCCGCCGCCGATGATCTTGCCGAACGTCGTCACGTCGGGGGTGACGCCGAACTTCGACTGCGCGCAGCCGAGGCCGCCCACCCGGAACCCGGTGATCACCTCGTCGAAGATCAGAAGCGAGCCGTGGTCGTCACAGAGGTCCCGCAGCGTCTCGTGGTAGCCGTCGACGGGCATCACGATCCCCATGTTGGCTAAGATTGGCTCCACGAGGACGGCGGCGATGTCGTCGCCGTGCTCCGCGAACACCTCCTTGGCCGCCGCCGGGTCGTTGAACGGGATCGGCAGGGTGTGTTCGGCGAACGACTCGGGGATCCCCGCCGTCGAGGGGTGCGCGTCCCCCGGCGACCCCTCGACGAGGGTCGACTCCTGCGCGCCGTGGTAGCCGCCCTGCATCACGACGATCTTGTCGCGGTCGGTGTGGCCGCGGGCGAGCCGCACCGCCGACACCGTCGCCTCCGTGCCGGAGTTGACGAAGCGGATCGACTCCACGCTGGGGACGTGGCGAGCGACGAACTCGGCGTGTTCGACCTCGACCTCCGTGGGCGCGCCGTACATGGGCCCCTCCGCGACGTGGGACTGGACCGCCGCCTCGACCGGGTCGGGGAGGTCGTGGCCGTACAGCAGCGGCCCGTACCCCATCACCCAGTCGACGTAGCGGTTCCCGTCCGCGTCGATCACGTGGCCGCCGTCGCCGCGCTCGACGAAGAACGGATGCGGCATCGTCGCCCGGACGGAGGAGTTGACGCCGCCGGGCATCGCCGACAGCGCGCGGTCGTACAGCCCGCGCGAGCGCTCGTGGTTCATACCGATCGGTTGGGGCGTCGGGCTGAAAGTAGTTGCCGAACCGGGCGAACCGCTTCGGACGCCGAGAAAACGACCCGTCGGACCGCGCGTCGCGCGCCTACACCGCCTCCGGACCGGTCGCGCCCGTCCGGACCTGTAGCGCGTCCTCGACGGGCATAATGAACACCTTGCCGTCGCCCGCCTCGCCGGTCTTCGCGGCGTCGGCGATGGCGTTCGCGACCTCGTCGGCCGGGATGTCGGCGACGACGACCTCGACTTTCACCTTCTGGTGGAGGTCGACAGTGAACTCCTCGCCGCGCCACTGGCCGGTCTTCGCGGGCTGGGAGCCGCGACCGGAGACGTTCGTGACGGTGAGCGACGGCGCCTGCACCTCGGCGAGCGCCTGCTTGATGTCGCCGAGCTTGTCGGGCCGGACGACCGCCGTGACCATCTTGATCTGCGTGCCCGCCTCCGCGCCGCCGTCGGCGCGCGGCGACCCGCCGTCGGACTCGGTCGTGTCGACGACGGACGGGCCGCCGTCGGTGGCGACGCGGTCGCCGCCGAACTCGGGGTAGGTCTCGACGCCGTGCTCGGAGATGTCGAGCCCCTCCTGTTCGTGCTCCGGCGTGACGCGCGCCTCGCCGGACGCCTTGAGCACGTACCAGACCGCGGCGGTCGCGGTGATCGTCCAGCCGCCGATGATGACCACGCCCACGAGCTGGGCGACGAAGTGCGCGCCGATGCCGGCGCTGAGCTGGCCCGGCGCGGCGACGAACGGGAACAGCAGCGTGCCGAGCACGCCCGCGCTCCCGTGGACCGGGAACACCGCGCAGACGTCGTCGATCTTCAGCGTGTCGGAGACGAACTCGAAGACGATCGGGAGCTGCGCGCCCGCGAGGCCGCCGACGACGACGGCGCCCCACCACGCCGTGGTGTCGGGGATGGCGGTGATGCCGACGAGGCCGGCGAGCAGGCCGTTCGCGACGTACAGCGTGTCGACCTTCCCGGTCTTGAGCCACACGACGAGCGCGGCGCCGATCCCGCCCGACGCCATCGCGATCGTCGTCCCCATCGCGACGAGGTTGAGCGTCAGCGTGTTGAACACGCCGCCGCTGACGACGGACGCCGTGCCGACGTTGAAGCCGTACCAGCCGAACGCGAGGACGAGCGTCCCCAGCACGGCGAACGTCAGCGAGTGGCCGGGGATGACGTTCGTCGAGCCGTCCTTCGCGTAGCGGTCCATCCGCGGACCGAGGACGGCCGCGGCCGTGAGGCCCGCGATACCGCCCATGCCGTGGACGATCATGCCGCCCGCGAAGTCGTGGAACGCGACGCCGGTCAGCTGAGCGACGAGCCCGTCACTGGAGGCCGACCAGGTGAACGCGATGACCACCGGGTAGATGACCGCGGCCAGCAGGAACGTGTACGTGACGTACGCGCGGAGCTTCGCGCGCCCCGCGACCGCCCCGGAGACGATCGTCGCGGCGGTCATCGCGAAGACGGCGCCGTAGAGCCAGTTGACGTACGGGCCGACGACGCCGGGCTCGACGGCCATCTCGCCGCCGGAGAACAGCGCGCCCGCCGCCGACGTGATCCCCGCCGACCCGTTCACGAGGCTCGTGAACGCCGTGCCGATGAGGAAGAACACCGTCACCCCGACGCTCCAGGTCAGGAGGTTCTTCGTCAGCTGGTTCGCGACGTTCTTCGAGCGTACCTGGCCCGCCTCCAGCATGGCGAAGCCGGCGTGCATGAAGAAGATGAGGAAGGTGACGACGAGGATCCACGTTCCGTTCATCGCGGACGCGAACGTGCTCGGGTCGATCGCCGCGAGGACGCCGGCCGTCACGCTTCACCCACCTCTACTGAACGCGCGTCTGGTTCGAACCGTGTTTCGCTCGTGTTCATGCGTTGAATCACGTCTCGACTCCCGGGAACGCCCACATATAAACGTTCGAGTTGGGTTTCTCAAAAAATATGTTTGATAATACGCCGCACGTCAGATATAAAGACGAGGATATGTAATATAAGGATGTTTAACGCGGGATTCCGCGGCAATCGTTGCGAGAGAACCGAACGGACGTATTATCAAAAAGTTGTTATTTCGCCGCCGATCGGGTGGAATCCGGCGCATCGCGCCGAGGCGCGGGCGGTCGTGGCAAAAATCGCCACAGCCAAATCGCGTCTACCGGTGAAAAAGGCCCCCTACCTGTCGATATCGGGCGTTTCGGCGGCGTTCGAAGAAAGTTGACGTTCGTCAACCGGCCGCGCGGTCGGGCGACCGCCCGTCCGATCCGCGCGAGCCGCCCGCCCGACGCGCCGCCCGCGGGGAGACCGACCCGCCGGTCACTCGGGCTTCAGCCCCTCGTTCTGGACGCGCATCACGGCCTCGCCGTCGGCGAGGTTCGGCGCGTCGACGAGGCGGACGATCCGCTTGTCGCCCTTCGACTTCCGGAGGTAGATCCGGAAGGTGGAGGCGTGCCCGAGGATGTTGCCGCCGATCGCCTGGGTCGGGTCGCCGAAGTAGGAGTCCGGGTTCGACGCGACCTGGTTGGTGACGAGGATGGCGGTGTTGTACAGGTCGCCGAGGCGCATCAGGTCGTGGAGGTGCTTGTTGAGCTTCTGCTGTCGCTCGGCGAGCTCGCCGCGGCCGACGTACTCCGCGCGGAAGTGCGCGGTGAGCGAGTCGACGCAGACGATCCGGATCGGCCACTCCGTCTCCTCGTGTTCGCCGGCAAGCTCCTTCGCCTTCTCGGCGAGGAGGATCTGGTGGTTGGAGTTGAACGCCTTCGCGACGTGAATCTGGTCGAGGAACGCCTCGACGAGCGCCGCTAACGCCTCCTCGTCCGAGGGCGTGCCCTCGATCTCGCGGCGCTCCATCTCGTCGGCGAGGATCTCGTCGTCGAGCCCCCGGACCATGTCGTCGATCCGCTCCGGGCGGAACGTGTCCTCGGAGTCGACGAAGATACAGCCGCCGTCGAGGCCGCCGTTCTCCGGCTCCAGCTGGACGTTGACCGCCATCTGGTGGGTGACCTGCGACTTGCCGGACCCGAACTCGCCGTACACCTCGGTGATCGACTGGGTCTCGATGCCGCCGCCGAGGAGGTCGTCGACCTCGTCGATCTGCCAGGAGAGCTTGCCGATCTCCTGGCGGCGCTCAAGCACGCTCGCGCCCGTCTCGAACCCGCCCACGTCGGCGGCGTCGCGGGCGGCGTTGATGATGTCCGCGGCGGACGACTCGCCGATGTCGGCGGTGTTGGACATCTCGCCGGGGCTCGCGACCGCGATCGACTGGTAGCTCTCGAATCCGTTGTCCACGAGCTTGTCCGCGGTCGCCGGGCCGACGCCGGGGAGGTCCTCGAGTTCGTCTTCTGGCATGTACACGGTCCTTGTTCGCCATCGGGTATAAAGACTGGTTTACACCCGAGTGAAAGTGAAACGGACGCGGCGAGTCCGCTCGCTCGCGGTTCGCTCGCTCTCGAACGGACTCGCCGGAGCGGACGCCCCAACCGGCCGGTGAAACTGGTCAGCCGGGCGGTCGCGACGCCGACCGAGGGGGCCTCAGAAGCCGACGCGGCGGACGTAGTCGAGGTCGCGGATCTCCACGAGCAGGTCGCCCGACAGGTCGGCGTCGGTGATCACGTACAGCTTCGGGTCGTCGGTGAACTCGGGGTCCTCGCTCAGCACCTGTCGGATCGAGACGCCGCGGTCGGCTAGGATTCCGGTCACCTCGGCGACGATCCCGGCCTCGTCGGCGGCCGCGACCTCGATGGTGAGCACCGTGAGGTCCAGGACGGGCGCTAAGTCCATCAGGCTCGGTACCGACGAGATGTTGGTGAAGATGCGCTTCAGCTCGGGGTCGGCCAGGATCGCGTCCGTCGTCGAGTCGACGACGCGGCGGTCGACGTCGAGCTCGCGCGCGATGCCGGTGTACGGGATCTCGATCCCGCCGGAGACGACCCGGCCCTCCTCGTTGACCGAGAAGCCGCGCTCCAGGAACAGCCGGATCACCGCCTGCTGGCTGGGTGACCCCTCGAACTTCTCGAGGATCTCGTCGAACATTCGTTGCTACGGATCGGCGATACGAGGGGTTAAAAAACGGGGTCCCGTCGCAGCGGTCAGTTCGCCATCGCCGAGTAGACGCCCCCGAGGACTGCGCCGTAGACGACGTGGCCGACGAGGCTCTCGACTCCGACGTTCGGCAGCGGAGGCGCGCCCGCGAAGCCAACGGCGCCCAGCCAGATCGGCATCACGACGACGGCGAGCGCGACCCACACGACGAGGCCGTAGCCCGCGCCGGCGCCGACGCCTGTCCCGATCGAGTCGCCGAGAGCGGGTCTCAGGCTCGCGATCGCGACGAGTCCGAGACCGATGATCGCGCCGTGGGACACGTGGATCACCCAGCCGAGGGCGCCGGCGGGCCCCGCGATGCCGTACATCGCCGGGATCCCCATCTCGAGGACGCCGGGCGTCAGTATCGACATCATCGCGCCGAAGGCGAGCGCTCCGACGATGCCGCCGGTCACGCCCGCCTGCCAGCGTCCGGTCTCGGTCGGTACGTCGGTCGCAGTCGCAGTTTCTGTGGCCATGTCACTACCGAGGTGGCCTGAGAACCGGTAATAGATGCCGGAATAATGCGACTCGCTCGCACCGACCCCAAAGAAATATATATTTGTTGAAGCCTCAAATACGGACTAAAATCGGCTCGCCCCCCGCCGGACCACTTCCGCC
>NZ_SGTZ01000009.1:0-123429 GCF_005435115.1 Halorubrum sp. ARQ200
TCCGGAAGGTCTGCGGGCCGGCCGCCCCCGCGTCGGGGTCACGCGGCGACGGCGCCGAGGAGAGCGGCGACCGGCCCGCAGACCTTCCGGACGCTCCGGCGGGGGGCGAACGTCGGGATGGCGTCGCGGACGGTCATGGGTTCGACCCGGCGGTGGGGACCGACCGGGCGTATTCTCACCCAGAAACGGAATCGAGTTAATAGTTGCTCGTGTGTGTGACCCAATGCCGCGCCCGGCGGTCGCGGCCGACCGGCCACGCCCCCCGATCACCAGTACACTAAGGAAGGCCGGGAGCGTATCGCCGGTAGCCGTGTCCAGTAGCCTGCTCCCGGTGATCGCGGTCGTCCTCGTCTCGGGGCTCGGGGTCCAGCTCCTCGCGCACCGACTGCGGGTCCCCAGCGTCATCTTCTACCTCGCGATCGGGGTGCTGTTGGGGCCCGAGCTGCTGGGGCTGGTGACGCTGGAGACGTTCGGTGACGGCCTGGAGATCATCGTCGGGCTCAGCGTCGCGATCATCGTCTTCGAGGGGGCGTTCGCGCTCCGGATCGACCGGATCCGGCGCGCGTCGACGGCGTCGCTCCGGCTGGTGACCGTCAGCGCCCTCGTGATGTTCGTCGGGACCGCGGCCGCGGTCCGCGCCTTCACCGACGGCACCTGGGAGATCGCGCTCCTGATCGGCGCGCTGCTCGTGGCCACCGGCCCCACCGTCATCACGCCGATCCTCGACGTCGTCCGAGTGCGCGACCACGTCGCGACCGCGCTGGAGACCGAGGGGATCGTCAACGACGTGACGGCCGCGATCGTCGCGGTCGTCATCTTCGAGACGCTGCTGCTCGACGACCTCGGCGTCCCCGCGACGGTGGTCTCGTTCCTCCAGCGGTTCGGCGTCGGGGTCGCGGCGGGGCTGCTCGCCACGGTCGTCATCTACGCGCTGCTGGAGAGCGACCTCGTCCCCGAACGCGACGTGCAGGCGTCGCAGTTCCTCGTGCTCGCGGCCGCGATCGGGTCGTTCGCGGCCGCGGAGGCGGTCGCCGCGGAGGCGGGCATCGCGGCGGCGGCGACGAGCGGGATCCTCCTCGGGAACCTCGGGATCGACAACCGCGAGGAGATCGAGCGGTTCGCGCAGAACACCACCACGATCGTCTTATCGTTCGTGTTCATCTCGCTCGCGGCGCTTATCGACGTGGAGGCGATCGCCGGCCTCGGGCTCGGCGTGGTCGCGATCGTGGTCGTCGTCATGCTCGTCCTCCGGCCGCTGGGGGCGTTCATCGCGACGGCCGGCGTCGAGCGGTTCACCCGGCCCGAGCGGCTGTTCCTCGCGAGCGTCGGCCCGCGGGGGATCATCCCGGCGAGCGTGGCGACGCTGTTCGCCATCGAGCTGGAGCTCGCGGGCAGCGTCGCCGCCGGCGAGCTGCTCGTCGGCACGGTGTTCGCGGTCATCTTCGCGACGGTCCTCGTGGAGGCGGGGCTCGCGCGGCAGATCGGAGAGTTCCTCGGAGTGTCACCAATGCGCACGATAATCATCGGCGGGGGTCGGGTCGGCCAGGCGCTCGCCACGCGACTGGAGAACAGGGGCGAGTACGTCGTGGTCGTCGAGACGGACCCCGACGTCGTCGAGCGCGCGCGCTCGGCCGGGTTCACCGTCTACGAGGGCGACGGCAGCGACACGGAGACGCTGCGCGAGGCGCACATCGAGGACGCCAAGCGGTTCATCACGACGACGGCCGACGACGACATCAACCTCCTCGCCTGTCAGCTCGCGATCACTAAGTTCGACGTCGAGTCCGTCTACTCGCGCGTGAACGACCCGGACAACGTCGACGCCTTCGACAGCATCGGCGTCACCGGCATCGACGCCACGACCGCGACCGCGGTCGCCATCGACGACGAGATCGAGCGGCCCGCGCTCACCCACTGGATGAACGAGCTCGGCGACAGCCACGACGTTCAGGAGATCGAGGTGACCTCCGAGACGCTCGCGGGGCAGAGCATCCGCGACCTCAACGCGCAGATCCCCGACGGCACCTTCGTCGCCGTGGTCAGCCGCGACGGCGACAACCGCGTCCCCTCGGCGGACAGCGTCGTCGAGGTGGGTGACCACCTGACGTTCATCGGCGACACCGACGGGGTCCGCCGCGCGATGGAGCGCTTCCACCCGCACGACTAAGACGTACATTACGGCGTTCGAACCGCTCGCGGTGGGGGAACTGCGGCTGATGACCTGATTTTGAGCCATTTAGCAGCCGTAGGCGTTGTTGAAATACCACCATTCAGACATATTCTCGTCCGAAACAGCCGGTCGGTGAGATCCGCTTCGTGACTAATGACTGTAATTTAAGACATTCGGACATAACGAGTTTCATATGCCCTCCTCAAAACGTATTGCGGCGGTGTTGGTACTGATCGGTATCATTGGATTGGCGTATTCGGTACTGACTGGTCAAGTCATAATTGGAGCGTGGTTGACGCTTTCAGCATTTGGTGTCGCGGCACTGGTGTACTACGGCGATTCCGAACGTCATACGCTCACTCGTGCTGCGATCGCTGTCACGGTTGCCTATGGCATTTTTATGCGCCAGCTGCCGGTGGCTGTCATCGCCGCCTGTGTTGTCTACCTCTCTGCGTGGCTTACCGGACCAAACAGTCCGTTCAACGCACCCGACACAGCGATATTTCCTACTCGACAAACAACTGCTGAAGGATCAGAAGACACTGATTGACAGTCCTGATCTCTTGTACTGACCAGTCTACTACTGTTCCGTCTTGAGCGATCCGCGGTTCACCTGTACTGACCACAGTAGCCCGGAACCTGTCACCGCCTGAGGATTTCAACAGAGCCGAGCCGCACCAACGAGGCGTCCTGACGGAGTCCTGCGCGAGCGAAGCGAGCGCAGGGCCCGTCAGGACCGAACGCAGCGGCTGTCGAACGAAGTGAGACAGCCGCAAAGTGAGCGTCCTGACGGAGATTTGAACTCGGAACGACGGTCAGCCTCGCTTCGCTCGGCCGCTGCGACGTTCCTGCTCAAATCTCCGTGGAGTTTTCGGACACACGCACGGCTCGCTACGCTCGCCGTATTGTGTGTCCGAAAACGTCCTGACGGAGATTTGAACTCCGGTCCCTGGCTCCGCAAGCCAAGAGGATAGTCCACTACCCTACCAGGACTCATCTCTACATATCGCGGTAGAACTTAAGACGGTTACGGTCCGGCGGCCGCGTGCTCCCGGTCCGCACGGACTCTCCGGGCGGGATGAACACCTTTTGTATCGACGGGCACCATGAACCGCTATGCGACGCCTTCGAGCCGCGACCGCGCCCCGCGCCGGTCGCCCCGCCGACCGGCCGGGAGCCGGCGCGAACCCCGGGCAACGGCAACGCTTATGCGCGACCTCGCCGACCACGGAGGGACGAGTATGGGAGCCATAGAAGAGGTGTACGAGGACCTCGACACCGAGGTCGAGTTCGAGGAGTTCGAGGCCGCGGTCGAGGACAAGGTCGAGCAGATGGGCGGGCTCGCCGACGAGGAGACCGCCGCGATGCTCATCGCGCACGAGCTGCGCGACGAGGAGGCCGACACCATCGCCGACATCGAGCCGGGAATGAACGAGGTGAAGTTCCTCGGGAAGGTGACCGCCATCGGCGAGGTCCGGACCTTCGAGCGCGACGACGACGAGGCCGAGGAGGGCCGGGTGTGTAACGTCGACGTCGCGGACGCCTCCGGCTCCGTCCGGGTCGCGCTGTGGGACGACATGGCCGCGGCCGCCGAGGAGGAGCTCGAAGTCGGGCAGGTCCTCCGCGTCATGGGCCGCCCCAAGGAGGGGTACAGCGGCCTCGAAGTGAGCGCGGACAAGGTCGAACCGGACGAGGACGCCGAGGTCGACGTCCAGGTGCTCGACACCTACCGCGTCGAGGACCTCACGCTCGGCGCGTCCGACGTCGACCTCGTCGGTCAGGTGCTCGACACCGACTCGATCCGGACGTTCGACCGCGACGACGGCAGCGAGGGGCGCGTGGCGAACCTCACCGTCGGCGACGAGACGGGGCGCGTCCGCGTCACGCTGTGGGACGGGAAGGCCGACCTCGCCGAGGAGTTCGACCCCGGCGAGGTCGTCGAGGTCGGCGACGGCTACGTCCGCGAGCGCGACGGCGACTTAGAGCTCCACGTCGGCGACCGCGGCACCGTCGAGCGCGTCGACGAGGACGTCGAGTACGTCCCGGAGACGACCGACATCGCCGACCTCGAGATCGGCGAGACCGTCGACGTCGCCGGCGGCGTCATCGAGACGGACCCGAAACGGACGTTCGACCGCGACGACGGCAGCGAGGGGCAGGTCCGCAACGTCCGGATCAAAGACGAGACGGGCGAGATCCGCGTCGCGCTGTGGGGCGACAAGGCCGACCGCGAGATCGAACTGGCCGACCGCGTCGTCTTCACCGACGTGGAGATCCAGGACGGCTGGCAGGACGACCTGGAGGCGTCCGCGAACTGGCGCTCGACCGTCTCGGTCCTGGAGGGAGAGGGCGACGCGGCGGACGCCGCCGGCGGCGGACGCTCGGGCGACGACCGCGACGCCGACGAGACCGGGCTCGGCGCCTTCGCCGAGGACGGACGGAAGGCGGCCGCGGAGGCCGTCGCCGGCGAGGGCGGCGAGGACGAGGCGAGCGGCGCGGGCGGCGCCGCGGCCGCGACGGCGGAGCAGTCGGGCGAGGCGGTGGAGTTCACTGGGACGGTCGTCCAGACGGGCGACCCGGTCGTCCTCGACGACGGCCAGCGGACGAAGACGGTCGAGACCGACGCGAGCCTCCGCCTCGGCGAGGAGATTACCGTTCGCGGGCCGGAGCGAGACGGCACCATCGACGCCGACGACGTCTTCTGACGCGGCCGGCTCCCCTCCGGAACCGGCGGCCACGCGGGTAACGGAAAGCGTTATACGATACACGGACGCGACTGTGTGTATGAGTGTCGAGTTGCCGTTCGCGCCGGTCGACGGGATCATCCGGCGGAACGCGGGGGAACTCCGCGTCAGCGCGGACGCCGCCGAGGAGCTCGCGCGACGGATCCAGTCGCACGGCGCGGAGCTGGCCGTCGACGCGGCCGAGCGGGCGACCGCGGACGGTCGGAAAACGCTGATGGCGGCCGACTTCGGGGTCGAGCAGGTCGTCAGCCGCGAGGACCTCACGCTGCCGGTCGCGCCCATCGACCGGATCGCTCGGCTCCGGATCGACGACCGGTACCGCGTGGGCGTCGACGCGCGGGTCGCGCTGGCGGACATCCTGGAGGACTACGCGGACAACGTCGCGAGCGCGGCCGCGACGCTGGCCCGCCACGCGGACCGACGGACGGTACAGGCCGAGGACATCGAGACGTACTTCGCGCTGTTCGAGTAGATGCGGTTCGGCTACAGCGAGCGGTGCCTCGACCACGACACCGGCGAACGACACCCGGAGAACCCGGACAGGCTCCGCGCGATCCGCCGCGGGCTCGCCAAGCGCCACGGCGTCGAGTACGTCGAGGCCGACCCCGCCGAGAAGGCGGCGGTCACGGCGGTCCACGACGCCGCGTACGTCGACGAGCTCGAGTCGTTCGTGGCGGACGGCGGCGGGAGCTGGGACCCCGACACCGTCGCAAGCGACGGGACGTGGGACGCCGCGCTCGCCTCCGCCGGCCTCGCCCAGTGGGCGGCCCGCGCGGCGCTCGACGGCTCGACCGGTCGACAGACGCCGTTCGCGCTCGGCCGCCCCCCGGGCCACCACGCAGTCACCGACGACGCGATGGGCTTCTGCTTCTTCAACAACGCCGCCGTCGCGGCCCAGACGGCGCTCGACGAGGACCTCGCGGACCGCGTCGCGATCTTCGACTGGGACGTCCACCACGGCAACGGGACGCAGGACATCTTCTACGACCGCGGCGACGTCTTCTACGCGTCGCTCCACGAGGACGGCCTCTACCCGGACACCGGCGATCTCGACGAGACCGGCGAGGGGGACGGCGAGGGGGCGACCGCGAACCTCCCGCTGGCGGCCGGCGCCGGCGACGCCGACTACCTCTACGCCGTCGACGAGGGGATCGCGCCCGCCGTCGACCGGTTCGACCCCGACCTGCTGATCGTCTCCGCGGGCTTCGACGCGCACCGCCACGACCCCATCTCGCGGATGCGCGTCTCCTCGGAGGGGTACGCGCTGTTAACCGACCGGATCCGGACGCTCGCCGAGAACGTCGGCGCCGCGGACGCGTACGTGCTGGAGGGCGGCTACGGGCTGGACACGCTGGCCGAGGGCGTCTCGATGGTCCACGAGACGTACGACGGGCGGCCGCCCGTGGACACCGACGAGGATCCCGACGCCAAGACGGAGTCGCTCGTCGACGACCTCCGGGCGGAACTGGGCCTGTAAGGCGCGGGGAGTCGCTTCGCTTTCTTGTTCAAATCCCTTCTGGGTACGTCGACGCCGGATTCGCTCGTCGCTACCGCTCCTCGTTCGTAGTCGGCGTCGAGAAGAACGCCCGGAGCGGGATTTGAACCCGCGTCACGACCGTGACAGGGTCGTATGATGGGCCACTACACCATCCGGGCAGACAGCGACAGCGCCCCGAAACGTGGGGACGCCCGGAGCGGGATTTGAACCCGCGTCACGACCGTGACAGGGTCGTATGATGGGCCACTACACCATCCGGGCTTGTCGCATCAGTTCGTATCCCTGTCTGGCAAATAAGGCTTGTCATCCCTGACGGGAGTGCGGGTGGGTGACAGGGAACTGCGGCCCGCGGGCCGCGACGTTGCGGGGCCGGTCGGGGTCGCGGCCGGTATGCTTTTGTGCCGACCGCGCGTGTATGGGAGTGTCGCTCGCCCCGCGACCGTGAGCCGCGCGCGGCGCGCTTGGTAACTCTTATGCCGCTGGCGTATATATGAATCTGTAGTATCTCGTGATAGCTTCTCCCCACCACCAGCACCCATGGTAGACGTAAGCCAACACGAACTCGTCCCGGACCACGTTCTCCTCGACGACCCCGAGGAGGTCGAGGAGGTCCTGGCGGAGTACGACGTGAAGAAAACGAATTTACCGAAGATCAAGCGCACAGACCCCGCGCTCCCCGACGAGGCCGAAGTCGGTGACGTGGTGAAGATCGTCCGCGACTCCCGTACGACCGACGAGGCGGTCGTGTACCGACTGGTCGTCTCATGAACAGGCAAGACCGACGCGTGGTTTCACGCGAGTACTTCTCGGACGAACGGCTCGCCGAACACCACTTCCGCTCGTTCAACAACTTCCTGGACCGCGGCATGCAGGAGGTGGTCGACGAGAAGGAGACGATCGAGACGGACATCGGCGACAAGGAGGGCCAGGAACCGGTGTACGTCGAGCTCGGCGACGTGCGGATGGTCACCCCGCGGGTCCGCGAGGCCGACGGCTCCGAGGAGCTGCTCTACCCGCAGGAGGCGCGCCTCCGGAACATCACCTACTCGGCGCCCGTGTTCATGGAGATGTCCATCGTGCGCGGCGGCGAGGACGAGCCCGAACAGGTCGTCAACACGACCGAGACCAAGGTCGGCCGGATGCCGATCATGGTCGGCTCGGACAAGTGTAACATGGCGGGCTTCTCCGACGAGGAGCTCATCGACATCGGCGAGGACCCCGTCGACCCCGGCGGCTACTTCATCGTCAACGGCTCCGAGCGCGTGCTGATGACCTCGGAGGACCTGGCGCCGAA
This sequence comes from Halorubrum sp. ARQ200, assembly GCF_005435115.1. Lineage (NCBI taxonomy): Archaea > Methanobacteriati > Methanobacteriota > Halobacteria > Halobacteriales > Haloferacaceae > Halorubrum > Halorubrum sp. ARQ200. The sequence goes on from NZ_SGTZ01000009.1 coordinate 7,707, forward strand.
CAAGATCCTCGCGGAGTACGACTCGAAGTACGGCGACGAGATCCAGGTCGCGAAGACGTTCTCCCAGCGCCGCGGGTACCGCGCGCTGGTCCTCTGTGAGCGCAACCGCGAGGGGCTGCTCGAAGTGTCGTTCCCCTCCGTCTCCGGCTCTATCGACTTCGTGACGCTGGTCCGCGCCCTCGGGCTCGAATCCGACGAGGAGATCGTCCACCGCGTCTCGGACGACCCCGAGATCGTGAAGTTCATGCTGGAGAACTTAGAGGAGGCCTCGGTCCAGACGACCGAGGAGGCCATCGAGACCCTCGGCGAGCGCGTCGCCTCCGGTCAGGGGAAGAACTACCAGCTCAAGCGGGCGAACTACGTCATCGACCGCTACCTGCTCCCGCACCTCCACGAGGAGGGCGTCGACGAGGAGGACGTGCGGATCAACAAGGCGTACTACCTCTGCCGGATGGCCGAGGCGTGCTTCGAGCTCGCCTTAGACCGCCGGGAGGCCGACGACAAGGACCACTACGCGAACAAGCGCCTGAAGGTCTCCGGCGACCTCATGCGTGACCTGTTCCGCACCGCCCTGAACAAGCTGGCGCGCGACGTGAAGTACCAGCTCGAACGCGCGAACATGCGGAACCGGCAGCTCACGGTCAACACGGTCGTCCGCTCGGACGTGCTGACCGAGCGGCTCGAACACCCGATCGCGACGGGCAACTGGGTCGGCGGCCGCTCGGGCGTCTCCCAGCTCGTCGACCGGACGGACTACATGGGCGTGCTCTCGCACCTGCGGCGCCTGCGGTCGCCGCTGTCGCGGTCGCAGCCGCACTTCGAGGCGCGGGACCTCCACGCGACCCAGTGGGGTCGCATCTGTCCCTCCGAGACCCCGGAGGGGCCGAACTGCGGGCTCGTGAAGAACTTCGCGCAGGCGATGGAGCTCTCGCAGACGGTCGAGGACGAACAGGGGCTGAAACGAGAACTGGCGTCGATGGGTGTCGAGGGGATCCCCGGCATCGAGGGCGTCGACCGACAGACGGCGGACGACTGATCATGGCACAAGCAGAACGCGAAGCGAAGGTGTACGTCAACGGGAGCCTCGTGGGCACCCACGAGAACCCCCACGAGCTCGCGGAACAGATCCGCGAGGCGCGCCGCCGGGGCGACGTCTCGGAGATGGTGAACGTCTCGGTCAAAGACCGGACCCGCGAGGTCATCGTCAACGCCGACGCGGGGCGGGCGCGGCGCCCGCTCATCGTCGTCGAGAACGGCGAGCCCCTCCTCGGCGACGAGGAGATCGAGGCCCTCGAACGCGGCGACGTCGAGTTCGAGGACCTCGTCGAGCGCGGCTACGTCGAGTTCATCGACGCCGAGGAGGAGGAGGACATCCTCGTCGCCGTCGACGAGGAGGACGTGACCGAGGACCACACGCACCTCGAGATCGACCCGCAGCTCGTCTTCGGCATCGGCGCGGGGATGATCCCGTACCCAGAACACAACGCTAGCCCGCGGATTACCATGGGCGCGGGGATGATGAAGCAGTCGCTCGGGCTCCCCTCGGCGAACTACCGGATCCGGCCGGACACGCGCCAGCACCTCCTCCACTACCCGCAGCTGGCGATGGTGAAGACGCAGACCTCCGACCAGATCAGCTTCGACGAGCGGCCGGCGGCGCAGAACTTCGTCGTCGCCGTGATGTCCTACGAGGGGTTCAACATCGAGGACGCGCTGGTGATGAACCAGGGCTCCGTCGACCGCGCGCTCACCCGCTCGCACTTCTTCCGGACCTACGAGGGCGAGGAGCGCCGCTACCCCGGCGGCCAGGAGGACCGCTTCGAGATCCCGGACCAGGACGTGCGCGGCGCCCGCGGCGAGGACGCCTACACGCACCTCGACGAGGACGGCCTCGTCAACCCGGAGACGAAGGTCGACGAGTCCTCCGTCCTGCTCGGCAAGACCAGCCCGCCGCGCTTCCTCGAAGAGCCGGACGACATGGGCGGGCTCTCCCCGCAGAAGCGCCGCGAGACCTCGGTGACGATGCGCTCGGGCGAGTCGGGCGTCGTCGATACCGTGACGCTGATGGAGGGCGAGGACGGCTCCAAGCTCTCGAAGGTGAAGGTGCGCGACCAGCGGGTCCCCGAGCTCGGGGACAAGTTCGCGTCCCGACACGGACAGAAGGGCGTCGTGGGCCACCTCGCGCCCCAGGAGGACATGCCGTTCACCGAGGAGGGAGTCGTCCCCGACCTCGTGATGAACCCGCACGCGCTGCCGTCGCGGATGACGGTCGGCCACGTGCTGGAGATGCTCGGCGGCAAGGTCGGCTCGCTGCGCGGCTCGCGGGTCGACGGCACGCCGTTCCAGGGCGAAGACGAGGAGGAGCTCCGCGACCAGCTCGAGGAGTACGGCTTCAAGTCCTCCGGCAAGGAGGTCATGTACTCCGGCGTCACGGGCGAGAAGATCGACGCCGAGATCTTCGTCGGGACGATCTTCTACCACAAGCTGTACCACATGGTGTCGAACAAGCTCCACGCCCGCTCGCGCGGGCCGGTGCAGGTGCTCACGCGCCAGCCGACCGAGGGGCGCGCCCGCGAGGGCGGCCTGCGCGTCGGGGAGATGGAGCGCGACACGATCATCGGCCACGGCGCGTCGATGGTGCTCAACGAGCGACTCCTGGAGTCCTCCGACGCCGAGACGGTCCACGTCTCCGCGGAGACCGGGCTCGTCGCCGTCGAGGACCGCGAGCAGCGCCGCGTGTACGACCCGGTCACGGGCGACGAGGACGACATCCACGAGCTGGAGGTCAGCTACGCGTTCAAGCTCCTGCTCGACGAGATGATCGCCCTCGGCATCCGACCGAAACTCGAACTGGAGGACGCGATTTAGATGTCAACGCAAACACCGAAAGTGCTCGGCGGGATCGACTTCGGCCTCATGGACCCGGAGACGTACCGGGACATGTCCGCGACGAAGGTGATCACGGCCGACACGTACGACGACGACGGCTATCCGATCGACATGGGGCTGATGGACCCGCGACTGGGCGTCATCGACCCCGGCCTGGAGTGCCGAACCTGCGGTTCCCACTCCGGGTCCTGTAACGGCCACTTCGGCCACATCGAGCTGGCCGCCCCGGTCATCCACGTGGGCTTCACGAAGCTCATCCGGCGGCTGCTCCGCTCGACGTGCCGCGAGTGCGGGCGGCTCGCCTTAGACGACGCGCAGCGCGACGAGTTCCGCGACCGCTACGAGCGGGCGAAGGAGCTTGGCGACGACGAGCACGACGTGCTGAAGGCCGCCGTCCGGCAGGCCCGGAAGGCGTCGACCTGCCCGTTCTGCGGCGAGCCGCAGGCGGACATCAAACACGAGAAGCCGACCACCTACTACGAGGTCCAGGACGTGCTCTCGGGCGACTACTCCGAGCGCATCGCGGCCGCGATGCAGCCCGACGAGGAGGAGGACGACCCGGGCACCTCCCCGCAGGAGCTCGCCGACGCGACCGACATCGCCCTCGACCGGATCAACGAGATCATGGCCGGCGAGTTCCGCCCGCGCAAGGAGGACCGCCGCGCCATCGAGAAGGCGCTCGACGTCGACCTCACCGAGGAGGACATGAACAAGCTGATGCCCTCGGACATCCGCGACTGGTTCGAGGACATCCCGGACGAGGACCTCGAAGTGCTCGGCATCGACGCCGAACACTCCCGGCCGGAGTGGATGATCCTGACGGTGCTGCCGGTGCCGCCGGTGACCACCCGTCCCTCCATCACGCTGGACAACGGCCAGCGCTCCGAGGACGACCTCACCCACAAGCTGGTCGACATCATCCGGATCAACCAGCGGTTCATGGAGAACCGCGAGGCCGGCGCCCCGCAGCTGATCATCGAGGACCTCTGGGAGCTCCTCCAGTACCACGTCACCACGTTCGTCGACAACGAGATCAGCGGGACGCCCCCGGCGCGACACCGCTCCGGGCGCCCGCTGAAGACCCTCAGCCAGCGGCTGAAGGGCAAGGAGGGCCGCTTCCGCGGCTCGCTGTCCGGCAAGCGCGTCAACTTCTCCGCCCGGACGGTCATCTCGCCCGACCCGACGCTCTCGCTGAACGAGGTCGGCGTGCCCGACCGCGTGGCCAAGGAGATGACCCAGACGCTCAACGTCACTGAGCGCAACGTCGAGGAGGCGCGGCAGTACGTCCGGAACGGGCCCGAGGCCCACCCCGGCGCGAACTACGTGCGCCGCCCCGACGGTCGCCGCCTGAAGGTGACCGAGAAGAACTGCGAGGAGCTCGCCGAGAAGGTCGAGGCCGACTGGGAGGTGAACCGCCACCTCGTGGACGGCGACATCGTGATCTTCAACCGGCAGCCCTCGCTGCACCGGATGTCCATCATGGCCCACGAGGTCGTGGTGATGCCGTACAAGACGTTCCGGCTCAACACCGTCGTCTGTCCGCCGTACAACGCCGACTTCGACGGCGACGAGATGAACATGCACGCGCTCCAGAACGAGGAGGCCCGCGCCGAGGCCCGCGTCCTCATGCGCGTCCAGGAGCAGATCCTCTCGCCCCGCTTCGGCGGGAACATCATCGGCGCCATCCAGGACCACATCTCCGGCACCTACCTGCTCACCCACTCGAACCCCGAGTTCACGGAGACCCAGGCGTTGGACCTGCTCCGCGCCACGCGCGTGGACGAGCTGCCCGAGGCCGACGGCGTCGACGACGACGGCCGCGAGTTCTGGACCGGTCGCACGCTGTTCTCGGAACTGCTCCCGGACGACCTGGACCTCTCCTTCGCCTCCTCGGCCGGCGACGAGGTCGTCATCGAGGGCGGCCAGCTGATCGAGGGCACCATCGACGAGGACGCGGTCGGCGCGTTCGGCGGCGAGGTCGTCGACACGCTCACGAAGGAGTACGGCGAGACCCGCGCCCGCGTGTTCATCAACGAGATCGCGTCGCTGGCGATGCGCGCGATCATGAACTTCGGGTTCTCGATCGGGATCGACGACGAGTCGATCCCGCCGGAGGCCGAAGAGCAGGTCGACGACGCCATCGAGAGCGCCTACGACCGCGTCCAGGAGCTCATCGAGACGTACGAGGCCGGCGAGCTGGAGTCGCTCCCGGGCCGCGGCGTCGACGAGACCCTGGAGATGAAGATCATGCAGACGCTCGGGAAGGCCCGCGACTCGGCCGGCGAGATCGCCGACCAGCACTTCGGCGACGACAACCCGGCGGTCGTGATGGCCCGCTCCGGCGCCCGCGGTTCGATGCTGAACCTGACGCAGATGGCCGGCTCGGTCGGCCAGCAGGCGGTCCGCGGCGAGCGGATCAACCGCGGCTACGAGGACCGGACGCTCTCGCATTACCGGCCGAACGACCTCTCCTCGGAGGCCCACGGCTTCGTGGAGAACTCCTACCGCGGCGGGCTCACGCCCCAGGAGTTCTTCTTCCACGCGATGGGCGGCCGCGAGGGGCTCGTCGACACGGCGGTCCGGACCTCCAAGTCCGGCTACCTCCAGCGCCGGCTCATCAACGCGCTCTCCGAGCTGGAGGCGCAGTACGACGGCACGGTCCGGGACACCTCGGGCCGGATCGTCCAGTTCGAGTTCGGCGAGGACGGCACCTCGCCGGTGAAGGTCTCCTCCGGCGAGGAGGACGGCATCGACGTCGAGGGGATCGTCGACCGCGTGGTCGACGCGGAGTTCGCCTCGGACGAGGAGAAGGAGCGGTTCCTCGGCGAGCGCGAGCCGCCGACGAACCTCTCGGAGCACGCCGGGCCGGGGCTGAACAAGGCCGGTGGGCCGGGGGTGGAGTCCGATGACTGAGTACGACCACGTCACCGACGACATGGAGGCGGTCGTGGAGGCGACCGAGCTCCCACGTCGGCTCAAGACGAAGGTGTACGAGGCCATCGACCGGAAGGCCGAGGAGGCTGGCGAGGTCACCATCGAGCAGGCGACCGACATCGTCGACGGCGTCGTGAACCGCTACGAGCAGACGCGGGTCGACCCCCTCGACCCCGTCGGGACGGTCTCGGCGCAGTCGATCGGCGAGCCCGGGACGCAGATGACGATGAACACGTTCCACTACGCGGGCGTCGCGGAGATCGACGTCACGCAGGGGCTCCCCCGGCTCATCGAGCTGGTGGACGCCCGGAAGACGCCGGACACGCCGATGATGACGGTCCACCTCGACGGCGAGTACGCGACCGACCGCGAGAAGGCCCACGAGGTCGTCTGGTCGATCGAGGCGACGCGCATCCTCGCGCTCGGCGACGTGTCGACGAACGTCGCGGACATGCTGGTCCGGATCGACCTGAACGACGACACCCTCTTGGAGCGGTGGCCCACCCACTCTGACCCGACGGAGGTCGCGGAGATCATCGCCGAGACGATCGAGGACTCGCTCGGCGTCGAGACCCGACAGGCCGGCACGGTCATCGAGTTCGGCCCCAACGAGCCGAGCTACCGCGAGCTGCTCCAGCTCGTCGAGCGGCTCCGGGAGATCGTGTTCAAGGGCATCGAGGAGATCGAGCGCGTCGTCATCCGCAAAGAGGAGATCGACGGCGACGAGGAGTTCGTCCTCTACACCGAGGGGTCGGCGTTCGGCGACACCCTCGACATCGAGGGCGTCGACGCCTCGCGGACGACGTGTAACAACATCCACGAGATCTACCGGAACCTCGGGGTCGAGGCGGCCCGCGAGACGATCATCGACGAGACGAAGAACACGCTCGAAGAGCAGGGGCTCGACGACGTGAACGTCCGGCACCTCATGCTCGTCGCCGACATCATGACGAACAACGGCGAGATCGAGTCGATCGGCCGGCACGGCATCTCCGGCAACAAGGACTCGGTGCTCGCGCGCGCGGCGTTCGAGGTGACGGTCAACCACCTGCTCGACGCCGCGATCCACGGCGAGTACGACGACCTCGACGGCGTCATCGAGAACGTCATCGCCGGCAAGCCCATCTCGATGGGGACCGGCGACGTCGACCTCCGGATGGGGTCGCGCGTCGTGAGCGACGACTAATGCGCGTCGAGCTCTCCGACGAGGCGCGGCGGTACATCGGCCGGTTCGACGATCTGACCGGGGTCACGCCGACCGACTGCCTCGTGGAGGGCGACCGGCTCGTGTTCGTGGTCCCGGCCGGCGAGATGGCGGCCGCGATCGGCCAGGGCGGCGAGACCGTCGCGGAGGCCGAACGGCGGCTCGACAAGTCGATCGAACTGGTCGAGGACGCGGACACCGCCGAGGCGTTCGTCGCCAGCACGCTCGCGCCGGCGGCCGTCAACGCCGTCACCATCTCCGAGCAGAACGACCGCGTGGCGTACGTCGAGGTCCCGGAGGCCGACCGCGGCGTCGCCATCGGCGCGGACGGCGCGAACATCGAGACCGCCCGCCGGCTCGCGGAGCGGCACTACGACGTCGACGACGTGCAGCTGACCTGACGGCGAACCCACGCCCTTTTGCCGACGCGCCCGTTCCTCGTCGCATGGACCGGAGACGCTTCCTCGCCGGAGTCGGCGCCGGCGCCGCGGTCGGCGCCGCCGGCTGTCTCGGCGGCGACTCGGCGGAGCGGCCGTTCCCCGACGCCGACTGGCGGAGCGAGGACGGCCTCGACGTCGCGACCCTCGCGGAGCGGCACGCCGCCGCGCTCGTCGACGCCGGGGGCGCCACGCTGTTCTCGACGGCGGCGACGAGCCACGACGGAGACGCGGAGCCGACCCCGTGGCTCCCGTCACAGGAGTACGAGGCCGCCTACGACCTCGAAAACGGCCGCCAGTACGTGCGACAAGAGGTGACCGAGACCGACGAGCCGGACGTCTCGGAGCTGTACGTCGCCGACGGGGTGGCGCTGATCCGTCGCGAGACGGCCGACGGGACGCGGTACGGTCGGCAGTCGACGGACCGCTCGGCGAGCGAGCTCGAATCGGCGATGCGCGCGGAGGTCCTGACTGGGATTCGCGTCGGGAACGAGACCGCGAGCGGCGAGACGGCGTACGAGGGGCTGAACCTCTGGGCCCCGACGAGTGACGGCGCGGGCGAGGTGCGCGGGGAGCCGACCGCGCGGTTCGCGTCCGACTCCTTCGACGGCGACCGGAACGTTCCCGAGACCGTCGAGACGGCGTCGGCGACCGTCCACGTGTACGAGTCCGGCGTCGTGCCGCGGCTCGAACAGTCGTGGGCGGGCGAACACGACGGGCAGGGGGCGACGGTCGACGTCGACATCGACTACCGCGACCTCGGCGCGACGGTGACGGAGCCGGCGTGGGTCGCGACGGCGCGCGACGAGACGAGCGGCTGACGCCCCGTCCCGTTCCGGACGAAACGACGGGCGCTCTCGTCCGCTTACCGGCTCAGCGGGAGCGAACGTCCGTCGTTTCCGACAACCGACGCCCCGTGAAACACCCTCAGATCCGTCGAGAGGTACCGCTCGGAGGATCTGAGGCCGTTTCGCGACGGAGAAAGACGACGCTTAAGTAGCTCCGTTCGGAAATAGGCGTACGATGGCGAACGGCAAGTACGCGGCCCGTAAGCTCAAAAAGGACCGGCAGAAGCGCCGCTGGTCCGACTCCGAGTACGCTCGGCGAGAGCGCGGGCTCAAGACGAAGTCCGACCCCCTGGAGGGTGCCCCGCAGGCGCGCGGCATCGTCCTCGAAAAGGTCGGCATCGAGGCAAAGCAGCCGAACTCGGCGATCCGAAAGTGCGTTCGGGTTCAGCTCATCAAGAACGGGAAGCAGGTCACCGCGTTCTGTCCCGGTGACGGCGCGATCTCCTTCATCGACGAGCACGACGAGGTCACCATCGCCGGGATCGGCGGTGCGAAGGGTCGCGCGATGGGCGACCTCTCCGGCGTCAACTACAAGGTCGAGAAGGTCAACGGCGTGTCGATGATCGAACTGGTTCGCGGGAACGCGGAGAAGCCGGTCAGATGAGCGGCGAGGAGACCGAGGCGCCGTCCGAGGAGGACGTCGCCGCCGACGAGCCGGACCCGGACGCGCCCGCCTCCAGCGAGGCCGCCAACGAGAACGCCCAGCTGTTCGGCGTCTGGGACGTCACCGAGATCGCCTACGAGGACCCCTCGACGAAGCGGTACATGACGGTGACGCCCATCGCCCATACGATGGGTCGCCACGCGTCCAAGCAGTTCAAGAAGTCCGAGATCTCGCTGGTCGAGCGGCTGATCAACCGCCTGATGCAGACCGAGGAGAACACGGGCAAGAAGCAGCAGGCGACGCGGATCGTCCGCGACGCCTTCGACATCGTCCACGAGCGGACCGAGGAGAACCCGGTCCAGATCCTCGTGACGGCCGTCGAGAACGCCGCGCCCCGCGAGGAGACCGTCCGCCTGAAGTACGGCGGCATCTCCGTCCCGAAGGCCGTCGACGTCGCGCCCCAGCGCCGCGTCGACCAGGCGCTGCTGTTCATCTCCGACGCCGTCGCCAGCGCGACGTACAAGTCGTCGACGCCCGCCGCCGAGGCGCTCGCGAACGAACTCGTCGCCGCCGCCGACTACGACGTCGAGGGCTCCTACTCCATCTCGCAGAAGGAGGAGCGCGAGCGCGTCGCCGCCGCGGCCCGCTGAACTCGGCCGCCGGCGCTTTCTCTCTCGTCTCTCTCCCGTCGGCCACCCGCGGGTCCGTCCCGATCGGGTCGCCGGTCGTCGATTCCGTCGTCGCGTCCCCACTTCTCGTCGGTCAGTAAATTCGTCGCGTACCGGTCGGAATAGCCGGGCGTCGCACCGTCGCTGTCGGCGCGTGAAAAAACGAGACCGTCGGCGTCGAGCGGTCCGCTCGGCCGTCGGCGTCGAGCGGTCCGCTCGGCCGTCGGCTCAGTCGTCGGCCGGCGCCGCGCCGGAGCCGCCGTCGGCGTGCTGCTGTTTGACCCACGAGAGCTTGCCGCCGGCCGCGAGGATGTCGCGCTCGCGCTCGGAGGCGTCGAGGTCGGCGGTGAACTCCCACTCGCCGTTGACGCTCACGGTGAACTCCTCCTGCCCGGAGCGGACGCCCGCGGGCACGTCGTCGACGATTTCGAGGTCGTCGCCCTGGTCGATCTTCTCGTACGTCTCCTCGTCGATCGCCAGCGGGACGATCCCGAAGTTGAAGAGGTTCGCCTTGTGGATGCGGGCGAAGCTCTGGGCGAAGACGGCCTCGATGCCGAGGTACATCGGACAGAGCGCGGCGTGTTCGCGCGAGGAGCCCTGGCCGTAGTTCTCGCCGGCCACGAGGACGCCGCCGTCGGCGTCGAGCGCGCGCTCGGCGAACGTGTCGTCGACGCGCGAGAGCGTGAACTCGGAGAGCTTCTCGATGTTCGAGCGGAACTTCAGGATGTCCGCCGTCGCCGGGATGATGTGGTCGGTGGTGATGTTGTCCTCCATCTTGAGGAGGGCCTCGCCGCCGTCCACGTCGATCCCGTCTTTCAGCGGCACGTCGCCGATGTTCGGGCCCTTGACGAGTCCGTCGTCGATCGCCTCGTCGGGCGAGATGATGTCCGAGTCGTCCTTCCCCATGCCGGGGCCGTACTTCGTCCCCATCTCCAGGCCGGGGGCCTCGAGGTCGCCGAGCTCGTCCGCGAGGTCACGCGGGTCGACGATCTCGCCGGTGATGGCCGCCGCGGTGGCGACCTCGGGCGAGCAGAGGAAGACGGAGTCGTCCTCGATGCCGGAGCGACCCTCGAAGTTGCGGTTGAAGGTGCGCAGCGAGACGGAGTCGGAGGCGGGCACGTGGCCGATACCGATACACGCGCCGCAGGTCGCCTCGGAGAAGTTGACGCCGGCCGCCATCATCTCCGCGGTCCAGCCCTCGCGGGCCAGCATCTCGGAGGCCTGCTTCGAGCCGGGCGCGACGATCATCTCGGTCTGCTTGGCGACCTCGCGGCCCTCCAGCATCTTCGCGCTGGGGAGGATGTCCTCGTAGGCGCCGTTGGTACAGGAGCCGACGATGACCTGCTCGACGTCGGTGCCCTCGTACTCGCTGACGGGGGCGACGTTGTCGGGCATCGAGGGCGCGGCCACGAGCGGCTCGAGCTCGTTTAAGTCGACCTCGATCGTCTCCGCGTACTCCGCGTCGTCGTCGGGCTGGAGGTCGACGTACTCGTCCTCGCGGTCCTGGCGCGCGAGCCAGTCCTTCGTCTTCTCGTCGGTCGCGAAGATCGAGGAGGTGGCGCCGAGCTCGGTGCCGAGGTTCGTGATCGTGGTACGCTCGGGGATCGTGAGCTTCTCGGCGCCGGGGCCGGTGTACTCGAAGATCTTGCCGACGCCGCCCTTGACGGTGAGTTCGCCGAGCAGGTGGAGCGCGATGTCCTTGGCGGTCGCCCACTCGGGCAGCTCGCCCTCGAGGTGGACGTTGACGACCTCGGGCATCTCGACGTAGTAGGGGCCGCCGCCCATGGCGACGGCGATGTCGAGCCCGCCCGCGCCGATCGCGAGCTGGCCGAGCCCGCCGGGGGTCGGCGTGTGCGAGTCGGAGCCGAGCAGCGTCTTGCCGGGCGCGGCGAAGTTCTCCTTGTGGACCTGGTGGCAGATGCCGTTGCCGGGCCGCGAGAAGTAGGCGCCGTACGTGCCGGCCGCGGAGCGGAGGAAGCGGTGGTCGTCGGTGTTCTTGAAGTCGAACTGGTACGTCTGGTGGTCGCAGTACTGCGCGGCGAGCTCCGTCTGGACCTCGTCCATCTCGAGGGCCTCGAACTGGAGCCACACCATCGTCCCCGTCGTGTCCTGGGTCAGCACCTGGTCGATCTCGATGCCGATCTCCTCGCCGGGCGTCAGCTCGCCCTCGACGAGATGGTCATCGAGGATCTTCTCGGTAATCGTTTGTCCCATAGTACGCGATGATGGCCCTCCCGTGGATATAAAACCCGCGAGTTTCCAGAAGATCGACCGTGTTAGATCCCGCGATACGGCAACCTTCGCCCCGATCTCCGCGTGGTACCACGCACCGTGAAATACGTAGCCGTCCCGAGTGTTTTAGGACATTAAACGCCTGAAACGGCCGAAATCGGCCGAATAGACGGTCCCGGAGATACCGGCCGGTTCCCCCGCCGGCGCCGCGACTCGCGGGCGACACCGTTTTGGCTCGCCCGCGGTTCCGGACGCGCATGTTCGACTCGGGAGCCGCGGTCGCGGCGGCGCTGGAGGCGGCCGGCGCCGACCTCGACGACGCGCAGCGACAGCCGAACGGCGTCGACCTCACCGTCGACGCGGTGTTCGCACAGACCGAACCGGGCCGCCTCGGACGCGACGGCAAGCGCGTGGGCGAGCGGCGGGAGCTGGAGCCCCGTGGCGACTGCTACCGGCTCGAACGCGGGAGCTACGTCGTGCGCTACGGCGAGCCGGTGCGGATCCCCGAGGGCCGGATCGGCTTCGTCCTCCCGCGCTCGACGCTGCTGCGGAACGCCTGTACCCTCGACACCGCGGTGTGGGACGCGGGCTACGAGGGCGTCGGCGAGGGCCGGCTCGACGTGGGTCACCCGATCGAGATCGAGCCGGGCGCGCGGATCGCGCAGCTCGTCCTCGCCGCGGCCGACCACGACGGGACGTACGAGGGCGCCTACCAGGAAGAGAACCTCTGAGCGGGCGGTCCGGGGCCGCCCCCGTCCGGGAACCCCCAGAGGGCGACTACGCCTCGTCCCAGTCCCCGCCGACGCGGTCGATGCCCATCATGTCCTCGCCCGCGTGTTCGGTGAACGCGACCTTCCAGTTCGGCCCGGGGACGCCGAACGCCTCGACCGCCCGCTCCATCACGGCCAGCGCGAACGCGCGCTTGTACTCGAAGGGCGGCCCTCGCGGATCTCGGCGTCTAAGAACAGGAGCGGGCCGTCGACCGCCCGCCCGATCGCCATCGCCGACGGCTCGCGCTCGGCGATCGTCACGGCGACGTGTCCGGCCGTCGTCTCCATCTCCTCGGTGTACCGGTCGGTGACGAACGCGACGAACGACTCCCGCTCCGCGGGCGACAGCGACAGCGTGGTCGAGAAGTGTAACAGGGGCATACCTGCGGTTCGGCCGGGTGCGACTTCGCGCTATCGGCCCAGGAGTGCGACTTCGCGTGCGGACGCCTCGGCCCGCGCGGCGGCTGCGCGAGCGCGTCGCTCGGTACGTAAAGGAACGAACGGCACGCCCGTGCCGGGAAAAGATGGCACGAGCGTGTCGTTCTGTAGGTCCCCGCTGACGCTTCGGCCCTCCAAGCGAAGCGTCACCTAAAACAAGCGGTGGTAGACACTTAAGCGTGCCGGGGGCGGCAGCGTTGTCGTATTAGTCAGCGGCGACGCGTTCACAACACGCGGTCAACAGGAACCGGGAATCCGCCCGACTGCGACCCGACGACCGCCGATCTGTCTGTCGATCCGACCCGACTACTGCCGTGCGGGGTGGTCCGCGCGGAGCCGCGTCTGCCCCTCGCCGAGGAGCCGCTCGCGGAGCGTCTCCCCCGGGGGCTCGGCGTCGGCCGGGGGGACGAGGCCGCGCTCGCGCAGCTCCGGGACGACGAGGTCGACGAAGTCGACGAGCGAGTCCGGGCGGACGACCTCCTTGACGTTGAACCCGTGGACGCCGACCTCCTCGTGCCAGCGCTGGAGCTCGGCGGCGACGCGCTCGGGGGTCCCGACGATCTTCGGCGAGGTGGTGCCGAGCCCGCAGAACTCCGCGACCTCGCGCACCGTCCACTCCCGGTCGGGCTGGGCCTTCGTGAAGGCGTTCATCGTCCCCTGGATCGCGTCCGTCTCGATGTGTTCGACCTTCTGGTCGGGGTCGAGCTCGGAGAGGTCCATGTCGAGGAAGCCGGAGAGCAGCGCGAGCGTCGCCTCGACGTCGACGTGCCGCTTGTACTCCTCGTACTTCGCCTCCGCGAGCGCCTGCGTCTCGCCGACGACCGGCACCACGCCGATGAAGAAGCGGAGGCTCTCGGGGTCGCGGCCGGCGTCGGCCGCGCGCGCCTTCACGTCCTCCATGTACTCGACGACGCCCTCCTCCGTCGGCTGGCTGGCGAAGACGGCCTCGGCGTTGCGCGCGGCGAACGAGCGGCCGTAGTCGGAGGAGCCGGCCTGGTAGACGACCGGGGTGCGCTGCGGCGACGGCTCGCAGCCGTGCGGGCCCGGCACCGAGAAGTGGTCGCCCTCGTGGTCGACCGCGTGGACCTTCTCCGGGTCGGTGTACCGGCCCGCCTCGCGGTCGCCCTCGACGGCGTCCTCCTCCCAGGAGTCCTCCCACAGCTTGTAGCAGACGTCGAGGAACTCGTCGGCGCGGTCGTAGCGCGTCTCCTTGTCGATCCGCTCGTCGAGCCCGAGGTTCTCGGCGGCCGACTCCAGGTAGGAGGTGACCACGTTGATCGCGACCCGCCCGTCGGTGAGGTGGTCGAGCGTCGAGAACTCGCGCGCGAGCTGGTAGGGGTGAGTGTACGTCGTCGAGCGCGTCACCGCGAAGCCGAGGTCGTCCGTGACCTCCGCCATCGCGGGGACGACGAGCTGCGGGTCGTTCGCGGGCGTCTGGACGGCCTTCCCGACGGCGGTCTCGCGGTCGTCGCCGTACACGTCGTAGATGCCGCGCACGTCCGCGAAGAACACCGCGTCGAACCCCCCGCGCTCGGCGGTGCGCGCGACCTCGGTCCAGTACTCGCGGTCGGCGTAGTCCGCCGACCGGTCGCCGGGGTACCGCCACGACCCGGGCGAGACGTGCTCCACCGAGGCCATGGTAAAGAGGTTGAGGTGTAGGTGATCGGACACGGCCCTCGGTACGCGCTCCGGGGTAATACGGGCACAGGAAGTGGCGGGACTTGTCGCGGTCACGGACGGACTCCCGGGACTCGACGACCGCGGCCGAGGTCGACGCGGGGCGCGTTACGCCGAGACCGACTCCGGCGAGGAGACGTACGCGGCGAAGTCGGAGGTGGTGATGATGCCGATGGGCGTCCCCCCGTCGACGACCGGGACGTGGTGGAACCCGTGTTCGAGCATCGTCTCGGCGACGGCCGCCACGCCGTCCTGCGCGCCCGCCGTGATCGGATCGCGCGTCATGTACCGCTCGACGGTCGTCTCTGCCTTCGGCCGGCTCTTCGCGACGATGTCGACGAAGTCCGTGGAGGTCAAGATTCCGACGAGCTCCCCGTCGTCGTCGACGACCAGCACCGAGCTGATGTCGTTGTCGAGCAGCACGGCGGCCGCGTCCTCGACCAGCGTGTCCGGCGTCACCGTGTGGAGGTCCGTCGACATCAGCCGCGCGACGAACACGTCTTCGATCTCGTCCATACCCGAAACAGCCGCCCTCACCGTATAAGCGTTCTCACAGATACCGTGAGAGCCCGGACTGCCGGCGCGGCCCGGCCCCCTCGGGCTCCGCGACCCACGCCGTCCGCTCGTCGCGGAGGCGGTCGCGGTCCGCCGTGGTCGGGTCGGCCGGCTCGAAGGCGGGACACCCGCTCCCGCACTCGCGGCCGGGGTCGACCACGCGGTCGAAGTGCGCGCAGCGGGGCCGCCCGTCGGCGGTCGCCTCGCCGTGCGCGCACGCCGGCGGCTCGGGGCGCCACCCCTTCCCGTACGCGCGCTCGGCGACCCGGCGCCGCTTGCGCGCCTTCGCCTCGGGACCGACCAGGGCGACGTCCGTGCGGGAGGGGCGCTCGGCGCGGATCTCGACGCCGGGGGCGTCCGGGTCGAGCGGCGTCGGCTCGCGGACCACCTCGCGCTCGCCCGTCTCCGGGTCGAACCGCCAGACGCCGACCGCCTCCGGGATCCGGTTGAGGTGCGCGCGGGTGACGTAGGAGGCGGTCGCGAGCACGACCTCGTCGAACAGGCCGAGCGCGGCGTCGTAGCGCAGCTGCGCCTCCAGCTCGCCCGGCGTCCCGAGGTCGGGCTTGTTCTCGACGGCGACGAGGCCGCCGACCCAGTCGTCCGGGTAGCGCGCCGTCGCGCGCACGGCGTCCCGCCCGTCCCGCCGCTCGCGTTCGAGGTAGCCGACCTCGACGGCCCGGTCGACGACGGCCGCGGCGCGGTCCGGCGGGAGGTCGAACGCCTCGGCGACGGGCACGGCCTCGCCCGGGCCGACGGCGGCCTCGACGGCGGGGTCCGGGATCCGCTCGGCGCTGATCGCGGCCCGGTCGTCGAAGCCGGGCCCCCGCGACAGCAGGCAGACGTCGACGATGCGCGTCCCGGGCGTCTCGACGCCCGCGCCGAGCTGGCGGGCGACGATCCGGTCGGGGGATTCGAGCGCGGCGCACAGCGCCAGCTCGAACCGGTACTCCATGGGTGAGGAAGGGACGCGGCGGGCTAAAGCGCGTCGGCGACCGCGCTCGGGCTCCGGTTCCGCCCGCCCCCGGTCGTCGCCATCGCGCTGGTCGTCGTCGCGCTGCTCGCGCTCGGCGCGCTCCCCAGCTACCTCGGCAGCGGCGACCCCTACTACCTCACGGTCGAACCGATCGAGACGAACGGCACCGCGGCCGACGTGAACAACGTCTCCGACCGCCGGTACCCGTACCTGATCGGCGCGATAGAGAGCGACGACGGTCGGTCGAAGGGCTACCAGACCGGCCCGTACGGCGTGAAGGAGTGGTTCACGCACACGCCGTTCGACGAGGTGGACGCGCTCACCCAACAGGTGCCCGGCGCCGCGACCGAGGGCGGCGTGCGGGTGCGCCGCGACGGCGAGGTGTACCACGCCGAGGTGGTCCGACCGTGACGGGCGACCGCGGCGGGCACGCGGGCGACGCCCCCGCCGACGCGCCGGCGGCCGACCTCCGCGACCTCCCCGCGTTCTCCGACGGCCGCAACCACTCGCTGCCGGGCGAGCCGGAGTGGCCCGTCAGGGAGGTCGCGGTCGAGTACGACGAGGGGTGGTTCGTCGGCGGCTACGACCGCGTCGAACAGCCCGACGGGACGGAGAAGAAGTACTACTGGGCGGAGCTGTCGCCCGCGACCGTCATCGTCGCGGTCGCCGACGACCGCGTGCTGTTCGTCGAGCAGTACCGCCCCACCGTGCGGAACACGCAGCTGGAGCTCCCGGCGGGGGTCGTCGAGGCCGGCGAGTCGTACACCGAGGCCGGGGCCCGAGAGCTCGCCGAGGAGACCGGCTTCGAGCCGTCGTCGACCTCGCTGCTCCAGGAGGTGTGGTGTTCGACGGGCGTGCTGCGCCACCGGCGCGGCTACGTGTTCGCCGAGGGGCTGGAGCCGGTCGACGTCGACCACGACAGCAACGAGTTCCTCGCCCCGCGGTCGGTCCCGGTCGAGGAGGCGTTGGCGACCGCGCGGGAGCCGCCGACGAACGACGCGACCCTTGAGGGGCTCCTGCTCGCCGAGCGCGAGGGACTGCTGTAGGCGCCCGCCGCCGGACCGCGACCCGTCGGTGCCCGACCGCCGCCGCGAACCGGCGCAGAACCCGACGCACGTCCAGTTCCGGGCGCCGACGGGGAGGTATTAGTCGCCTCGGCCCCTGTACTCTGTCATGAGCCAGACCTCGGAGCAGTCGGTGCTGCTGTCGGACGACCCCCCGCTCGACCTCCGCCTCTCGGAGTCGGAGCTTGCGGCGACCCGCGAGCGGATCGTCTCGTTCATCCGCGACGTGGTCGACGACGCGGGCGCGACGGGCGCGGTCCTCGGCCTCTCGGGCGGTATCGACTCCACGCTCACCGCGTACCTCGCGGTCGAGGCGCTCGGCGAGGAGGGCCTCCACGGGCTCACGATGCCCTCCGCGGTCAACGACCCGGACGTGATGAGCGACGCCGAGCGGGTCGCCGCGGACCTCGGCATCGAGTACGACGTGGTCGAGATCCAGCCGATCGCGGAGGCCGTCTTCGACGCCGTCCCCGATGCGGCCGACGACCGCACGGCCGCGGGCAACGTCTACGTCCGCACCCGCGCCGTGCTGAACTACTTCGTCGCCAACGCCGAGGACCGCGTCGTCCTCGGGACCGGGAACCGCGCGGAGGCGATGACCGGCTACTACACGAAGTACGGCGACCAGGCGGTCGACTGTAACCCCATCGGCAACCTCTACAAACAGCAGGTGCGCCAGCTGGCCGCGCACGTCGGGGTCCCCCGCGAACTGGTGATGCAGGAGCCGACCGCGGGGATGTGGGAGGGGCAGACCGACGCCGAGGAGATGGGACTCGACTACGACACCGTCGACGCGATCCTCGCGGTCCACGTCGACGGCGGGCTGTCCCGGGCGGCGACGGTCCGCGAACTCGACGTGCCCGAGGCGGCCGTCGACCGCGTGGTCGACCTCCACGAGCGCAGCGCCCACAAGCGGGCGATGCCGCCGGCGCCGGAGCGGTAAGAGGGCTCAGAGCGGTAAGAGGGGTCGGAGCGGCGGGGAGCCGCCGGGGTCGGGAGGACCGTGCGGGACGGCGAGCCGGAGCGGTCAGCGGGGGTCAGGCGTTCTGCGCCCGTTCCTTCGCCACCTCGGCGATCCCGGCGTTCGCCGAGCAGTTCGGGCACGCGTGTACCCGTCTCCGGTCGTCCCCGAAGACCTGGACGAACCGCTCGGAGACGTGCGCCTCGCAGTGTTCACAGGTCGGCATGGCGGTGAATGGTATCGCGGGTCATATTCGACACACGTTCACTTGGTGCCCAGACCTCAAGAGCGCTTTTCAAACTCCGTCCCAAATCAGGCCCAAATTGGGGGACCGAAGCCGGAACACGGGCGAAAAACGCGGGCCGAGAAGGGGGTTAGCGGGCGGGACGGCGACGCGGTCCCGTCGCGCCGCCGCTCTCCCCGCGACCGTCGATCGCTCCGCGCGACGCGCCGCCGACGGGCCCGGCGGTCAGAACTCGCGCAGGGCGTCGAGCACGTCGTAGGCGCTCCCGTCGTCGATGACCTCGCGGGCCGCGTCGAGGCCGTCCTCGATGGAGTCGGCGTCGCCGCCGGCGTAGATCCGGAGCGCGGCGTTGACCGCGACCGCGTCGGCGAAGGCGCCGTCGCGCTCGCCGGCCAGCACTTCTTCCGTGACCGCCGCCGAGTCGGCGGCCACGTCGTCGACCGCGAGGTCCTCCTCCTCGAGGTCCATCCCGTACTCCGCGGTCTCGATCTCGAAGTCGTCGAAGGAGGCGCCCTCGCTTCCGGCCTCGTCGCCGTCGTCGCCCGCGGCGTCCCACTCGGCGACCTTCGTGTAACCCGGGCGCACGTCGTCGTACCCCTCCATGCCCTGGAACATCAGGACGCGGTCGAGGTCGTGGAACTCGCTTTCAACGAACGTGTCGACCACCTTCTTCGCGAACGCGAGGTGGTAGAAGGAGCCGAGGTGGACGGAGGCGCCGGCGGGGTTCGCCAGCGTCTCGACGGTGTTGACGAACGTCCGGACGCCCATCTGGTCGCGCCGGTCGAACAGGTCGTCGATGGCGGGGTTGAACGCGGGCTGGTAGTAGAAGCCGAAGCCGGTCTCGTCGACCATGTCGGCGGAGTCCGAGGGCGTCAGCTCGGTGTGGACGCCCAGTTCGTCTAAGACGTGCTTGTACGCGTCCTGCTTCTGGGTCGGCACGCGGTCGCCGGAGTGGACGACGACCGGGGTGCCGGCCGCGGCCGCGACGGCGCCCGCGGCGACGCCTAAGATTGCGGTCCGGCCCTTCCCGTCGTAGTTGGCGCCGCAGTCGACGGGGTCGGCGTCGGGCTCGGCGTACTCGACGCGGTCGCACATCACGTCGACGTACGCGCCGAGCTCCTCGGGCGTGTTCCGCTTCCAGCGGTTGGAGAGCCAGAACGCCCCGAGCGTCGTCGGGTCCGGCTCGTCCGCGAGGATGCGCTCGAACGCCTCGGTCGCCTGCGCGCGCGTCAGGTCGTCGGCCGACTTGTGGCCGGAGCCGCAGACCTCGGTCATCAGCCGCTTGAGGGGCCAGTCGCCGAACTCCTGGGTCGCCTGAGCCATACGCATCGTTCGGGTTCTCGGACGAAAAGTCCCCCGTTCGACTCCCGCGCGTCGGGAACGCGTCGGGCCGGGACCGTCCCTTTGGAACGCGACCGCAGGCGACGCGCGCCCGCCCGTCCCTCGCATCGCGCGCGAGCGCCGGGCCCGGCCGACCGGGTCGCTCTCTCGGGAATCGTGGTAGTTGTTCGCAAACAATAACCGTATGGATGTCTGTTTATACAAAGAAATGTAATACGTTTCGGTTGTTCTGCGCTTTTCTAATTCTGTATCAGGGCCTAATCAGCGTTAGAGTTATATGTTTGTCCATCTACTGGCCGGCTGTACCCGATGACGTCCAAATCCGTCGCCACCGCGCTCACGCTGTACCGGTCCCGCACGCTGACGCTCGAACAGGCCGCGACCGTCGGCGGCTGCTCGACGGCGCAGCTGGAGGAGAGCGCCCGGGCGTTCGCGGCGACGCCCGGCGAGCCCCCCGCCGACGACTGACGCGCGCTCGTCCGCATCGACACCCGTCTCGCTGACGCTCGACGCGCTGACGCTTGACGCGCTCCCGCTGACGCTCGACGCCCTCCGAAACCCGTACGTACGCCCGCCCCCTATTCGAGGTAATGAGTCTGGACGCCGACTGGCGGGCCGACGTCGACGCCGTCGACGCGGCCCTCATCGACGAGTACCAGAGCGGCTTCCCCGTCGCGGAGCGCCCGTTCGAGCGGGTCGCCGACGAGATAGCGACCGAGACGGGCGCCGCGGTCGACGCCGACGAGATCCTCCGGCGCGTCCGCGACCTCCGCGAGCGCGGCGTGTTCCGCCGGTTCGGTGCAGTTCTCAACCCGCCGGTCATCGGTTCCTCGACGCTGGCGGCGGTGCGCGCCCCCGAGGACCGCTTCGACGAGGTCGCCGAGGTCATCAACGGCTACCGGCAGGTGAACCACAACTACCGCCGCGACCACGAGTGGAACCAGTGGTTCGTCGTCACCGCCGGCTCGCGGGAGCGACGCGACGAGATCCTCGACGAGATCGAGGAACGGACCGGCTGCGAGGTCCTCGCCCTGCCGATGCTCACTGACTACTACATCGACCTGGAGTTCCCCGTCGTCAACGCCGACCGGTTCGCGCGCGAGTCCCTCGACGAGACCGACGTGTCCGCCACCCGCATCTCCGAGGACGCGCGCGGCGACCTCTCCGCGCTCGACGCCGACCTCCTCTTGGCGATCCAGGACGGCTTTCCGCTGTCCGCGACCCCCTACGAAGACGTGGCGGCGGAGATCGGTGCCCCCGTCGACGACGTGCTCGCCGCGGTCGAGCGCCTGCTCGCCGACGGCTGTATCAAGCGCGTCGGCTGTATCGTCAACCACGTCGTCACCGGGTTCACGAACAACTGTATGGTGGTCTGGGACGTGCCGGACGACGAGCTCGACGAGCGCGGCGAGGCGGTCGGCAGCCTCCCGTACGTCACCCTCTGTTACCACCGACCGCGCCGCCCCGACCGGGACTGGCCGTACAACATGTTCACGATGATCCACGGCCGCGAGGCCGAGGCGGTCGACGCGAAGATCGACGAGCTGGCGGCCGACCACCTCCCGTTCGCCCACGAGCGGCTCTACTCGACCGAGACGCTGAAACAGACCGGCGCGCGCTACGAGGACCTGGTCGCGGACGGGGAGTAAACAGACTGGAAGGCGAGCGGGAACGGACAGGAAAACGGGACGACCCGGGCCGCGGTTCAGTCGTCGCCGAGGACGGTCGTCCGCTCGCCGGCGGCGGAGTCGCCCGCGACGCGGTCGCCGTCGACGCCGCGGTCGGCGCCGAGGCGGTCGAGCGCGTCGGCGCCCGCGACCGCGACGACGACGAAGCCGACCTTCGAGACGATGTCGAGGTAGACGAACACGAGCATTTCCGTCGCGGGCGTCAGCAGCCCGAGCCCGGTGGGCGCGAGCAGCCACACGACCGGGTACAGCGTCCACAGCACCACCGTGATGTTCCGGAGCGTGCCGAAGACGGCGCGGACTCGGTCGCTCTCGGCCGAGGCCGACCGCGGGAGCGAGACGAGGAGCCCGTAGACGAGCGCGAGGTACGCCGCCCCGGCGACGCCGAAGGCGACCCACGAGACCGCTCCGGTCGTCGCGGCGGCGATGATACCGCCGGCGATGATCACCACGTCGACCCCGATCAGCCCGGCGAGTACGCGCCGCGACGGTCGCGCGAGCAGCCCGAGGTAGAGGAGGAGAAGCGGCGTCGTCAGGAGCCAGTCGACGTATCGAGCGACGTCGAGCTCCCCGGCCGACAGCGAGACGCTGCCAAACCCGAGCGCCATCAGGAGGTACGCGACCGCCGCGATACCGGTGACGCCGGCGAGGGTGCCGTAGTAGACGGCGTGCGACTTGCCGGCCTCCGAGGACCGGGAGAACCACGCCCACAGCGGGGGAACCGTCCCGGCGCCCATCGCGAGGGCGCCGATCCACGCCCAGACGGCGGTGTCGACGAGCATCTCAGTTCACCTCCTCCCCGGCGGCCGCGCCGTCGCCGCCGTCGTCGCGCGAGAAATCGAACTCGGCCCCCGCACCGCCAGCGGTCCCTCCGTCGGGAGCCGCGGTGGCGTCGGGCGCCGCGCCGCGCCCCGTCGCTCTGTTCGGGCCGTCGAGGCCCTCGTCGGTCGCGAACGCGAAGTCGTCGACCGCGTCGCGCAGCGCGAGCGCGCGGTCGGAGAGCGACCCGGCCGCGGTCTCGACCGCCCCCAGGGTCCGCTCCTGTTCGTCGACCGCGCCGGTCACGTCGCCGGCCGCGCTGGCCGTCTGCGCGCTGATCGCGGAGACGTCCTCGACGTGGCCGACGACCGCGTCGACCGAGTCCGCCTGCGTCTCGGTGGCGCGGGTGATTTCGGTCATGCTGGCGTCGGTACGCTCGGAGGCCTCCGCGAGGCGCTCTAAGGCGTCGATGGAGGTCTCGACCGTGTCGACGCCGGCGGAGATCCGCTGTTCGGTGCGCGCCATCGCGTCGGCGCCCGTCTCCGCGCGCTCCTGAACGGCGTGGATCCGGGCCTCGATCTCGCTGGCCGACGCCTGCGTCTCCTCAGCCAGCGACTTCACCTCCTCGGCGACGACCGCGAAGCCGGCGCCCTCGGCGCCGGAGCGGGCGGCCTCGATGGAGGCGTTCAGCGCGAGCAGGTTCGTCTGCTCGGCGATCTCCGAGATGGTGTCGACCACCTCGCCGATCTCCTCGACCTCCGCCGCGAGCGCCTCGACCTCCGCGGTCGTCTCCGCGGTCGTCTCCTCGACCGCGTCCATCTCCGCGAGCGCCTCCTCGGCGGCCTCGCGGCCCTCCTCGCCGACCTCGGCCGCGTGTTCCGCGGTCTCCGCGACGTCGGTGACGGTGGAGGCGACCTCCTCGGCGGACGAGGCGAGGTTCTCCGCCTCGTCGGTCGCCGCCCGCAGGTCGTCGCGCTGGGTGCGGGCCCCCTCGGCGATCTCCGAGACCGCCTCGCTCACGGTCCCAGTCGTCGCCCGCAGGTCGTCCGTGCGGTCGTCGACGGTCCCGGCCACGTCGGCGGTGTCCTCGGCGACCGTCGCGACGGACGCGACCGTCCCCTCCAGCTCGTCGGCCATCTCGTTGAACGCGGCGCCGACGCGCGCCATCGCCGCGCTGTCGCTCTCCGGGTCGACCCGCCGCGTCAGGTCGCCGTCGGCGAGCGCGCGCATCGCGGTCTCGTACTCGGTCGCCTTCTCCTCGACCGTCTCGGCGCGCGCGTCGGCCTCCCGCCGCGCCCGCTCCGCCTCCTCGCGGGCCGACTCGGCGTCGGCGATCTCCGAGCGCAGCGAGCCGCGCATCTCGTCGAACGCCCCGAACAGCCGCCCGATCTCGTCGGTCCGGCCCGTGTCGAGCCGCACGTCGAGGTCGCCCTCGGCCATCCGCTCGGCCTTACCCGTGAGCTGCCGCAGGGAGATGACCGTGTTCGATCCGATCGTGACGCCGATGAGCGCGAGCCCGATCACCGTCAACAGCGTCATCCCGACGAGCCCGGACCGCACCGCTTCGCCCGCGGCGCCGGCCGCCTCGGCGCGAAGGTAGACGATAACTCCGTATGAGACTGAGACCCCCATGACCCCGACCAGCGACAGAGCGAGCTTCGCGCCGTAGCTCGATCGGACGCCCGGGGCCGATCCTGCTTGCATGTGTACTCGACCGCAGGGATCGCGCCGTGATAATAACCCTCCCCAGGATATTAACGGTGATAATCACTCTCGGCGCGGCGCCCGGCGGTCGCGGGGAGGCGACTCCGGCGACGCGGTCCGACCGAGGCCGGTCTCTCGACCCGCTCCGGACCGGTACGTTGAGGCCGCCGCCGGCCGCACGGTGAGACATGGCGACCGCTTTCGACAGGCTCGGATACGGGACGTACAAGCTGGCGGACGGCGAGGAGTGCGCGGCCGGGGTCGCGCACGCGATCGAGACCGGCTACCGCCACGTCGACACCGCCCAGGGGTACGACAACGAGGCCTCGGTCGGCGACGGGATCGACCGGAGCGGCGTCGACCGCGACGACCTGTTCGTCGCGACGAAGCTCTCGACGGACAACCTCTCGTACGACGACGCCGTCGAGACCGCCCGCGCCAGCCGGGACCGGCTCGGCGTCGACTCGATCGACCTGCTGTACGTCCACTGGCCGATCAACAGCTACGACCCCGAGGAGACGCTGCCCGCGCTCGACGACCTCGTCGACGACGGCGTGATCGACCGGATCGGGCTCTCGAACTTCGAGCCGGACCAACTGGACGAGGCGATTGACCGCCTCGACCACGACGTGTTCGCCCACCAGGTCGAGTGTCACCCCCTGCTCCAACAGGAGCGGCTCCGCGAGTACGCGGTCGAGGACGGTCACTGGCTCGTCGCCTACTCGCCGATCGCGCGCAACCGCGTCGCCGACGTCGACGCGCTCCGCGAGGTCGCCGCGGCGCAGGACGCGACCCCCGCGCAGGTGAGCCTCGCGTGGCTGCTCTCCAAGGAGCGCGTCGCGCCGATCCCGAAGGCGGCCGACCACGGTCACGTCGAGGAGAACTGGGCCGCCCGCGAGATCGACCTGACCGACGAGCAGATCGCCCGGATCGACGGGCTCGACCGCGGCGAGCGGGTCGTCGACTTCGCGGAGGCCCCTTGGAACTGAGCCCGCGCTCCGGAGCGTTCAATACCGCTACTGTCCCCTCATAGTCGGTTTAACGGTCTTCCGTGTCGAGTGATAGTGTGTGCCGGAGTCGAGCCCACGGTCCGACCGCGGCCCCGCCCCGGAAGCCGACGGCGACGCGGACGGCGAGTCGGGTCCCCGCGACCGTCCGGCCCTCCTCGCCGCCACGCCCGACCCGGAGGCGGTGTCGGACCGGCTCCGCACGCTCGCCGCCCTCGCGGGCCTCCTCGGTCTCTTGTTGACGCTGATCGCGCTGGAACTGCTCGTCCGTCTCTGACCCGTCCGCCGCCGGACCGAAACTGAACGCCAGATCTCCCCGATCCGCCGGCGGATCCGTCCTCCCCGGTAGTTTCACTTCCGCTTTCGGGCGCGTTTTTAAAAAGTGCGGGCACGACAGTCCGGACATGGCTCAGTCCACGTTCGACGACGACGACCTGTTCGGCGAGGCGGCCGAGGAGACCCGCGCGGAGGTCGAAGAGCACCTCGCGGCGGCGCGCGACCAGCTCCCCGACCCGGACGCGGTGTGGGAGACGGACGCGGACAACGTCCTCGGCGCGCTCAACGGGCTGAAGTCCGCGCTCGACGCCGGCGACGCGGTCGACAGCGTGCGCTCGGCGAAGAAGGCGTACGTCCTCGGCGAGCGGGCCGACGCGTTCGACGACGCCGACGACCTGAAGGCGGAGATAGAGGAGCTGGAGTCGCTCGTCGGCGACATCGAGAGCGCGGCCGACGAGGTGGCCTCCCTCACCGGCACCGTCCCCGCGATCCGCGGCGCGCTCCAGGACGCGGCCGACGAGGAGTAGCCCCTCTCGCTTCCTCAGGTCTCCCGGTCGACCACCGCCGCCGCCAGCTCGGCGAGCGACGCGCTCGCGCGGTCGAGCAGCTCCCGCCCGCGCTCCGCGTCGCCCGCCCGCGGGTCGCCGACGACGCCGTTGTCGGTGAACTCGTCGGAGTCGTGCGCGAGGTTCACCCCGGCGACCCACTTGCCCCACCGCTCGGCGGCGCCCGCGCTCGCCTCGTCGACCCGCTCCTCGCGGACCAAGTCGGGGTTCGTCGCGCGCAGCAGCGCGGTCTCCAGCGGCCCGGCGTGACCCATGTCGCTCGCGTGGTCGCCGACCGCCTCGAACCAGGTGAACGCGACGCCGTACCCCGCGTGGGCGTCGTCGCGCGAGAACCGCCGGGCGACCTCCGCGAGCGCCTCGACGTTCCCCCCGTGGCCGTTGACGAACACGACGCGGTCGACCCCGTGCGAGACCAGCGACTCGGCGGACTCCCGGACGTACGCCCGGAACGTCTCCGGCGAGACCCACATCGTCCCGTCGAACGCGCGGTGTTCCTCGGCGACGCCGACCGGGACCGCCGGCGCGACCGCGACCCCTCCGCGCTCCGCGGCGGCGGCCTCGCTCGACGCCGCCGCCTCGTAGGCGTCGGCGCCCGCCTCGGCGACCGCGACGGCGTTCAGGGTGTCGGTGCCGAGCGGGGCGTGCGGCCCGTGCTGTTCCGTGCTGCCGACCGGGAGGAACGCGACGTCGACGTCGGCGTCGCGGACGTCGGTCCACGTGACCTCGCTGAGGCGCATATCCGCACCTCGGCGCGCGGCGTGGTATAGGCGGCGGTCACCGCCGACGCCGCCGTCCGGCGGCCACTGGCGGCGAGACCGGTGTCGCGGGCGCTCCCGAGGTATTATGCCCCTCCCCGTAGATCCGGGCCGCATGAGCGGTGACAACGCGGACCACGACTCGGAGGCGCACGAGCCGGCCCCCGCCGTGACGTTCGGCCCGCTGAAGCGGGCGCTCCGCGAGCACCGCTACCCGGTGACGGCGGCGGAGCTGATAGAGCAGTACGGCGCCGCGACGCTGGAGGCGGAGACGACGACGGAGCGGCTCGACAGCCTGCTCGAGGGCCGCGAGGAGACGCAGTTCCGCGACCCCGCAGAGGTCCGCGAGGCGGTCCTCGACGCGCTCGGGTACGCCGACGACTCCCCGGCGCCCGCCGACGAGTGGACTCGGCTGCCGCGGTGACGGTCGACCGGGCCGACGGGTCGCTCCGATCGACCGCGGTCAGTCGTCGTCGCTCTCGGCGTCCTCGACGATCCGGGCGGTGCGCTCCTGCGCCCGGTCGATGAACTCCTGTGGCAGCTCGTCGATCTCGCCGGCCTGAACGCCCCAGAGGTGCGCGTACAGCCCGTCGTTGTCGAGCAGCTCGTCGTGCGTGCCGCGCTCGGCGACCTTCCCGCCCTCCAGAACGAGGATGGTGTCCGCGTCCTTGATCGTCGAGAGCCGGTGGGCGATCGCGAACGTCGTCCGGTCCTCCGTGAGGCGGTCGAGCGAGCGCTGGATCAGCATCTCGGTCTCCGTGTCGACGTCGGAGGTCGCCTCGTCGAGGACGAGGATGTCCGGATCGGTCAACACGGCGCGGGCGATGGTGATCCGCTGGCGCTGGCCGCCGGAGAGCTTCACGCCGCGCTCGCCGACCATCGTGTCGTAGCCGTCGGGGAGGTTCTGGATGAAGTCGTGGGCCTCGGCAGCCTCGGCCGCCTCGCGGACCTCCTCGTCGGTCGCGTCGAACGTGCCGTAGGTGATGTTCTCGCGGACGGTGCCGTAGAACAGGTACGACGACTGCCCGACGTAGCCGATCGCGCGGCGCAGCGACCGCAGCGTCACGTCGCTGACGTTCTGGTCGTCGATCCGGATCTCCCCGTCGTCGACGTCGTACATCCGGAGGAGCAGCTTGAGCACGGTCGACTTGCCGGCCCCGGTCGGGCCGACCAAGGCGAGCGTCTCGCCGCCCTCGACCGCGAAGTCGATGTCCTCGACGATGGTCTCGTCGTCGTAGCCGAAGGAGATGTCGTCGTACACGACGCGGCCGTCGTCGACGACGAGCTCCTCGGCGTCGCGGTCCTCCTCCAGCTTCGAGGGCTCGTCCATCAGCCCGAAGATCCGCGCGGAGGAGGCGCGGGCGCGCTGGTACATGTTGATGATCTGCCCGAACTGTGCCATCGGCCAGATGAACCGCTGAGTGTAGAGGATGAACACGACGAACATCCCCTCGGAGAGCTCGCCCGTGAACGGGCCCGGCGGCCCCTGGAACACCCAGAGTCCGCCGACGACGAACGTGAGGACGAAGCCTATGCCCGCGAGCACGCGGAGGCCGGGGAAGAACTTGATCCGCGTCTCGATCGCGTCCCAGTTGGCGTCGAAGTAGTCGAAGGAGACGTCGTCGACGCGCTCGGACTCGTAGGACTCGGTGTTGGCCGCCTTGATCACCTGGATGCCGCCGAGGTTGTTCTCCAGCCGGGAGTTCATCTTGCCGACCGTCGACCGCACCTCGGCGTACTTCGGCTGGATGATCTTGATGAACACGTAGGTGAACCCGGCGATGACGGGGACGGGGAGCAACGCGACCAAGGCGAGCTGCCAGTTGATCCAGAACAGGAGGACGCCGATCCCGATCACCATCACGGACAGCCGGAACACGGAGTTCATCCCGTCGTTGAGGAACCGCTCCAAGCGGTTCACGTCGTTCGAGAGGATGGACATCATCTCGCCGGTCTGCTTGTCCGAGAAGAAGTCCATGTTGAGCCGCTGCATCTGGTCGTACGTGTCGGTCCGGACGTCGTGCTGGATGTTCTGGGCGAAGGCGTTGAACCCCCAGTTCCGGACCCAGTGGAACCCGGCGC
Organism: Halorubrum sp. ARQ200; assembly: GCF_005435115.1. Taxonomy (NCBI): domain Archaea; kingdom Methanobacteriati; phylum Methanobacteriota; class Halobacteria; order Halobacteriales; family Haloferacaceae; genus Halorubrum; species Halorubrum sp. ARQ200. The sequence continues at coordinate 36,383 of NZ_SGTZ01000009.1, forward strand.
CGAAGGCGAACGCGCCGGCCAGCACCGCGATCGTGAACCAGAACTGGTCAACCTGCGTCGTCGGGAGCCACGCGTCGGGCAGTAGCACCAGCGGGATCTGCTCGTCGAACGCGGCCTCGCCGCGGAAGATGGCGTCGAGAGCGATCCCTAACATTAGGGGCGGGAGCAGGTCGAGCAGCCGCGCGAAGACGCTCGCGAGGATCCCCACCGTCACCTGCGGGACGTAGTCACGGCCGTACTCGACGAACAGCCGCTTCATCGGATTCTCGATCTTGTCCCGCTGCTCCTCGAAGGGATCGTCTTCCTCCCATTCGACGCCACTCATCACCCGGTCGTATCAGGTAAGCGGGCAAATAGGTTTCCTTCGAACCGAAATACATCGGCAGAAAACGCCGGTAGCGCGCGGCCGTTCGGGCGATTTCGCCCGGCCGACCGCGGTCGCCGCGCGGACGCCTCGGCCGATCCGAGAGCGCGACCGTCGCGCGCGCCGGTCCCGGCTCCGACGACCGCACCGCGGACTCGCTCCTCGCGGCCCGGGGTCGGCCTCACAGCTCGCGCCGCTCCACGTCGGGATCGACCCCGGCCTCGTCGAGGTCCTCCCGGATGCGTCGGCGCAGCGGGTCCGGCACCTCGTCGCGGGGGACCGGCGCCGCCGTCTCGCCCTCGTCGTCGGTCGGGACGGACCAGTAGAGGACGCGGGGCGTCTCGGCGTAGAACTCCACCGCGTATCGGTCGCTGCCTCCCTCGTAGTGGACGCGGGCGGCCGCGCCCTCCGCGCGCCACCCCTCCTGTCTGACCAAGGCGGCGATCGGGTCTCGCATGGCCGCGCTCGGGGGCCCGGACACATGTGGGTGTCGGCCGGGGTCGCGACCGAGGCTATTCGCCGGCGGGCCCGGTCGCCCGCTCCCCGCTCCGCCCGCATCGACACCGGTTTACAACCGCCGTCCCGATGACCCGCCATGTCTCTTCGCGTCACGTTCCTCGGGACGGGCGGCGCCGTCCCGACCGTCGAGCGCGCGGCCAGCGCCGTCTTCGTCAACCGCGAGGGCGACCGCTTCCTCTTCGACTGCGGCGAGGGCACCCAGCGCGAGATGATGCGCAGCGGCACGGGGTTCGCCGTCGACCGCGTGTTCGTCTCGCACCTCCACGGCGACCACGTCCTCGGGATCCCCGGCCTCGTCCAGACGCTCGGGTTCAACGACCGCACCGACCCGCTGACGGTCCACTGCCCGCCGGGGACCGACGACCACCTCCGCGACCTCGTCCACGCGGTCGGCCACGACCCGGCGTTCCCGGTCCGGATCGAGCCGGTCGCCCCCGGCGAGGTCGCCTACGAGACCGACGAGTACGCGGTCCGCGCCTTCGAGACGGAACACCGGACCGTCTCGCAGGGGTACGTCTTAGAGGAGGACGACCGCCCCGGCCGCTTCGACCGCCCGAAGGCGGAGGCGCTCGGCGTCCCCGTCGGCCCGAAGTTCGGCCGCCTCCACGAGGGCGAGGCGGTCGAGGCCGAGGACGGCACGGTCGTCGAGCCGGAGCAGGTCGTCGGCCCGCCGCGCCCGGGCCGGAAGCTGGCGTACACCGCCGACACCCGCCCGCGAGAGAGCACCGTCGAGGCCGCCGAGGGCGCCGACCTGCTGATCCACGACGCCACCTTCGCCGACGACATGGCCGACCGCGCCCGCGACACGGCCCACTCCACCGGCCGCGAGGCGGGGTCGATCGCCGACCGCGCGGACGCGAAGCGGCTCGCCCTGGTCCACATCTCCTCGCGCTACGCCGCGGACCCGAGCCCGATCCTCCGGGACGCCCGCGAGGCGTTCGACGGCGAGTGTCTCCTGCCCGACGACGGCGACCTCATCGAGGTGCCGTTCCCCGACGCGGACTGAGTTACTGAGGGTTCGACCGGCCGGTCCCACTCGGATGACTTCGTGACCGGCATGGAGACTGCCGAAGCCCCGGTCGCTCGACCGTACGATGACGGTTTTACTTATAAGCGGTCGTTCGACACGGAGACCGCCGAAGGCCCAGTCGCGAGGCGGGCGCACGCTCGCTGTGCGCCTCGTTCAGTCGCTCGCGCTGCTCGCTCCTTCGCCGCGGTGCTTGCGTCGCCTGCGCCCGCCTCGCGACTGCCCCTTCGAGTCCCGCCCGCACAGCGACCGCACCTCACGCCTCCCCAGCCTCGTCGCTCACTGCGTTCGCGCCTCCCTCGCGCGTGCTTCTCGCGCCCGACGGGCGCTCGAAGGCACGCAGGGAGGCGCGACGCGCCTCTTGCAGCCGGCGGCAGAGCCGCCGGCGACGCCACCGCTTCGTCACCTCCGTCGGATCCGCTTTTGTGTCACTCTGACCCGTGAGACAGTTCCACTTGAAACGAAGCCCGCGCACGGCTGACGGGCGTCTGACGCGAGCGAGGTCGTCCCGTCGGTCGATCTCCGCGGATCGAAAGAACTCCACGTAGCGGCCCTCAGGCGGGCGTTTCGTTCCACTTTCACCGCGGTCACGTACGTTTTAATACCATCTGGAACCAACTGTCGTACGCCTCCCACTGAAAACAAGACCGGAGGCGGAGACACCCCATGAGCGAACTGCGACAGGAAGCGGAAGCGATAGCGGAACAGTTCTCGGACCACACCGACGTCGACCCCGACGACGTCGAGGAGCGCCTCGAAACGCTCGTCGACGAGTACCGCGTGCCGCTCGACGAGGCGAGCCGGAGCGTCACCAACAGCTACCTCGAAGACGCCGGCATGGAGCGCGACGAGCTCGGCCGCGGCGGCAGCGAGGAGGTCCTCGTCAACGACATCGACGAGGACGAGCAGTGGGTCGACCTGCGCGTGACGCTGGTCGACCTCTGGGAGCCGCGCAGCGACTCCATCTCGCAGGTCGGCCTGCTCGGCGACGAGTCGGGCACGATCAAGTTCGTCGCCTTCGAGACCTCCGACCTCCCCGAGCTGACGGAGGGGCAGGCGTACGAGCTCTCGAACGTCGTCACCGACGAGTACGAGGGGAGCTACTCGGTGAAGCTCAACCGGACGACTGGTATCACCGAGATCGACGAGGCGATCGAGGTCGGCGACAACGCCGACACCGTCGAGGGCGCTCTCGTGGACATCCAGTCCGGCTCCGGGCTGATCAAGCGGTGCCCCGAGGAGGACTGTACGCGCGTCCTCCAGAACGGGCGCTGCTCCGAACACGGCCAGGTCGAAGGCGAGTTCGACCTCCGGATCAAGGGCGTCTTAGACGACGGCGAGACGGTCACCGAGGTCATCTTCGACCGCGAGGCCACCGAGGAACTCACCGGCATGACCCTGGAGGAAGCCAAGGACATGGCGATGGACGCGCTCGACACCACCGTCGTCGCCGAGGAGATGGGCGAGGACGTGCTCGGCCGCTACTACCGGGTCACCGGCCCCACCTTCGGCCGGTACGTCCTGGTCGACGAGATGGAGGACCCCGGCGCGGTCGACGTTGAAAGCGCGCTGATCGAAGCGAGGTCGATCTGAAATGAGCGGGTCAGCACCCACCCGAGAGGTCGCCCGGCGCGTGTTCGCGAGCGAGTTCAACGACGCCGGCTACACGTTCACCGAGTCCGACGACGAGCGCGCCCCCGTCTACGCGCTGCTCCCGACCGGCGAGTCCTCGAACCGCGTGTTCTTTGTAGGCACGCTCACGGAGAAGGAGGACGTCGGCGAGGACAGCGAGTACTGGCGCGGCCGCATCGTCGACCCGACGGGCACGTTCTTCGTGTACGCCGGCCAGTACCAGCCGGAAGCCGCTTCCAAGCTCCGGGACCTGGAGCCCCCGGCCTACGTCGCAGTCGTGGGGAAGCCCCGGACCTACGAGACCGACGACGGCACGGTCCGGGTCTCCGTCCGCCCCGAGTCGATCACCGAGGTCGACGCCGCCACCCGCGACCGCTGGGTCGCGGAGACCGCCCGCCGCACCGTCGAGCGCGTCGCCGCGTTCGACGACGAGGGTAACGAGTACGCGCGCATGGCGCGCGAGGAGTACGACCTCGACCCCGAGACGTACAAGGCCGCCGCGCTGTCGGCGTTAGAGGACCTCGACGAGAGCGGCGACGAGCTCGCCGGCGACGACGCCGCGCTCAGCGACGCCCCCGACGGGTCCGACTCGGCCGGCGCACCGGAGCCCTGAGGCGAGCGCGCCGCAGCCCTGATCCGGGGACGCCCGCCCGGCGCCCCGACGGCGCCGCTCGCCGTGCGACCGTCTGACAAACTGTTAAGTACGCAGCGAGACCTACGACCCGCTAATGGGCAACAAGAACAAGACGGTCTCATTCCGCGTCAACGAGGACGCGTTCGAGGCGCTCCGCGACATCGCCGAGGAGCGGGACATCTCGCTGTCGGCGGTCTTCCGGGACTACGTGGACATGCTCGTTGCCCACGACGGTCAGGTCCGGGTCGTCCCGGAACACGAGCTGACCGACGCGGACGGCGACGGCGAGGCCTTCCCGCCCCGGGTCGAGGTGCCGAAGAGCTTCGTCCGGGAGCACGAGCGGCTAGAGCTCGAGGCCGAACACCTCCGCGAACAGCTCGAAGAGCACAAGCGGTACATCAACCACCTCCGGGAGCAGGTCGAGGGCGACGACGAGGACGTGATCCACCTAGAGGACCTCGACGGCGAGTCGGACGAGCCGTCGTTCCGACTCGGATAGGGGCACACGTCGCCCCGGACCGCCTTCCGCTCCGACCGAGACCGTCCCCCCCGGCGCTTCTCTCGCCGCGCTCGCCCGCCGAGCCGCGGCGCCGCGCCGCCCGGGTCCCGCTCCGACCGGCGCCCCCCGGCGCGAAAACCTTCCTGTTTGTCCGTTACTGACCGCCGAACCGCACATCTTGGCGAAAATATTGCCGGATGGCCCGAAGTTTGTTCAGAAACGTCCGATTCTCTTCCAGTGCGATGGACGGTTTCTCAGTGCGAAGGCGCTATTTCTGATTATACTAAATTATTTACGAAAACGATATTACCCGGGCGGTGGACGGATCGGACATGCGAAGGTGGGTTCGACCGTGACCGTGTTCGACAGGGCGTACGACGATACGGTTCGCGTCCTCGACGAGGACGGCGAGGTCGTCGGCGACGTCCCCGACCTCGACGACGAGTCGCTCGTCGAGATGTACAGGCACATGCGGCTGGCGCGGCACTTCGACGGCCGCGCGGTGAGCCTCCAACGGCAGGGCCGGATGGGGACGTACCCCCCGCTCTCCGGCCAGGAGGGCGCCCAGATCGGTTCGGCGTACGCGCTCGCCGACGACGACTGGATGATCCCGTCGTACCGCGAACACGGCGCCGCCCTGGTCCACGGGCTCCCGCTGAAACAGACGCTGCTCTACTGGATGGGCCACGAGGACGGCAACCGCGCGCCGGACGACGTCAACGTCTTCCCGGTCGCCGTCCCCATCGCGTCGCAGGTGCCCCACGCGACGGGCGCCGCCTGGGCCTCGAAGCTCCGCGGCGAGGAGGACGCGTTCCTCTGCTACTTCGGCGACGGCGCGACGAGCGAGGGGGACTTCCACGAGGGAGTCAACTTCGCCGGCGTGTTCGACACGCCGACCGTCTTCTTCTGTAACAACAACCAGTGGGCCATCTCCGTCCCCCGCGAGCGGCAGACCAGGAGCGCGACGCTGGCGCAGAAGGCGGAGGCGTACGGCATCGACGGCGTCCAGGTCGACGGCATGGACCCGCTCGCGGTGTACAGCGTCACGGAAGCGGCCCTGGAGAAGGCGCGCGACCCCGACGCCGACCGCCCGCGGCCGACGCTCATCGAGGCGGTCCAGTACCGCTTCGGCGCGCACACGACCGCCGACGACCCGACGGTCTACCGCGACGACGACGAGGTCGAGCGCTGGAAGCGGAAGGACCCGATCGACCGACTGGAGGCGTACCTCCGGGACGAGGGAGTCCTCGACGACGAGCGCGTGGCCGAGGTCGAGTCGTCGGTCGAGACGCGGGTCGCGGACGCCATCGACGCGGCGGAGTCGATGGCGCGGCCCGACCCGCGGGAGCTGTTCGAGCACGCCTACGCGGAGCTCCCGCCCGAACTGGAGCGGCAGTACGAGGAGTTCGCCGCGCTGCGCGACGAACGCGGTGACGCGGCGTTCCTGGAGGACTGAATGACTGACACACAGAACCTCACGCTGGTACAGGCGATACGAGACGGACTACACACCGAACTGCGCGAGGACGACGACGTCGTCGTGATGGGCCAGGACGTCGGGAAGAACGGCGGCGTCTTCCGCGCCACGGAGGGGCTCTACGACGAGTTCGGCGGCGACCGGGTGATCGACACCCCGCTCGCCGAGTCGGGCATCGTCGGGACCGCGGTCGGGATGGCGGCGATGGGGATGCGCCCGGTCCCGGAGATACAGTTCTCCGGGTTCATGTACCCCGGCTTCGACCAGGTCGTCTCGCACATGGCGCGGTTCCGCACCCGCAGTCGCGGGCGGTTCACGCTCCCCATGACGCTCCGGGCGCCCTACGGCGGCGGCATCCGCGCACCGGAACACCACTCCGAGTCGAAGGAGGCGTTCTACGCCCACGAGGCGGGGCTGAAGGTGGTGATACCCTCGACGCCCTACGAGGCGAAGGGCCTGCTCGCGGCGTCGATCCGCGACCCCGACCCGGTGGTCTTCCTCGAACCGAAGCTGATCTACCGGGCGTTCCGCGAGGAGGTGCCCGAGGAGCCGTACACGGTCCCCATCGGCGAGGCGGCCACGCGCCGCGAGGGCGACGACGTGGCGGTGTTCACCTACGGCGCGATGACTCGCCCCACGCTGGAGGCCGCCGAGACGCTCGGCGAGGAGGGGATCGAGTGCGAGGTCGTCGACCTCCGGACGGTCTCCCCGCTCGACCGCAAGGCGATCGTCGAGGCGTTCGAGAAGACCGGCCGCGCGGTCGTCGTCCACGAGGCGCCCAAGACGGGCGGGCTCGCGGGCGAGGTCACGGCGATCCTCCAAGAGGAGGCGCTGCTGTACCAGGAGGCGCCGATCGGGCGCGTCACCGGGTTCGACGTGCCGTACCCGCTGTACGCGCTGGAGGACTACTACCTCCCGTCGGCGGCGCGCATCGAGGACGGCATCCTGGAGGCGGTCGAATTTTAACATGGCCGCCGGAGATACACCCATGAACGCCGAGGTGACCGACGCGTGACGGTCGAGGAGTTCAAGCTGCCCGACGTGGGCGAGGGCGTCGCGGAGGGCGAACTCGTCAGCTGGCTGGTCGCGCCCGGCGACCGCGTCGAGGAGGACCAGCCCGTCGCGGAGGTCGAGACCGACAAGGCGCTCGTCGAGGTGCCGTCGAGCTACGACGGGACCGTCGAGGAGCTGTTCGTCGACGAGGGGGACATGGTCCCGGTCGGCGACGTGATCATCTCGTTCCGGATCGACGAGGACGGAGACGGCGGGGCGACCGCCGAGGCGGAAGCCGAACCGGAGCCCGAGGCCGACGCGGGCGACGAGCCGGCGCCGGACGCGACCGCCGACGCGGACGACGGGACGACGAGCGAGCCCGACACGCCCTCGGGTCGCACCTTCGCGCCGCCGTCCGCCCGCCGGCTCGCCCGCGAGCTTGGCGTCGACGTCGGTGCGGTCGACGGGAGCGGCCCCGGCGGTCGCGTGACCGAGGCCGACGTGCGCGCCCACGCCGAGGGCGGCGGATCCGCCGACGCGGGCGGCGCGGACGACGGCCCCGAACCCCGCCCCGCGCCGACCGACACCGGCTCTACCGGCCGGAAGTCCGCGGTCAGCAAGCGCGGCGACTCTTCGGACGGGGCGTCGGCGACCGCCGCCGGCGCGCCCGAGCCCGCGGGCCGCGAGACGACGCTCGCGACGCCCGCGACCCGGAAGGTCGCGCGCGAGCGCGGCGTCGACCTCGACGACGTGCCGACCGACGAGACCCGCGACGGCGAGGCGTTCGTCACGGTCGACGCCGTGAACGCGTACGCCGACGCGCTGGAGTCGCCGTCCGAGCCGGAGCCGGCGACCGTCGACGCTGACACCGCGCCGGCGACCGTCGACGCTGACACCGCGCCGGACGCGACCGCCGCGACCGACGCCGCCGTGAGCGCCGAGGGCGACGAGACCGTCCCCTACCGCGGCGTCAGGCGCACCATCGGGAAGCAGATGGAGCGGTCCAAGTACACGGCGCCGCACGTCACCCACCACGACACCGCCGCGGTGGACGCGCTCGTCGAGGCCCGCGAGGAGCTGAAGCCGAAGGCCGAGGCCGAGGGCGTGAAGCTCACCTACATGCCGTTCGTGATGAAGGCCATCGTCGCCGGCCTGAAGGAGTACCCGTACCTCAACAGCGAGCTCCGCGAGGACGACGAGGAGATCGTGTTGAAAGGCGACTACAACCTCGGGATCGCGGTCGCGACCGACGCCGGCCTCATGGTCCCGGTCGTCGAGGACGTCGACGAGAAGGGGCTCTTCGAGCTGGCCGACGAGGTGAACGACCTCGCCGCCCGCGCCCGCGAGCGGAAGCTCAAGCCCGCGGAGATGAAGGGCGGCACCTTCTCGATCACCAACTTCGGCGCCATCGGCGGCGAGTACGCCACGCCGATCATCAACTACCCCGAGACCGCGATCCTCGGGCTCGGCGCCATCGAGGAGCGCCCCGTCGTCCGCGAGGGCGACGGCGGCGACAGCGAGGTCGTCCCGGCGCCGACGCTGCCGCTCTCCCTGTCGATCGACCACCGGGTCGTCGACGGCGCGGTCGCGGCCGAGTTCGCGAACACCGTCATGGAACACTTAGAAACCCCCCTGCTGCTACTCAACGAATAATGGTCGTCGGAGACGTCACCACGGGAACGGAGGTACTGGTCATCGGCGCGGGGCCGGGCGGCTACGTCGCCGCCATCCGCGCCGCACAGGAGGGGCTCGACACGACCTTAGTCGAGAAGGACGCCTACGGCGGCGCCTGTCTCAACCGCGGCTGTATCCCCTCGAAGGCGCTGATCACGGGGAGCGGGCTCGCCCACGAGGCCGGCAACGCGGAGTTCATGGGCGTCCACGCGGACCCCGCCGTCGACATGGGGAGGATGATCGAGTGGAAGGACGGCGTGGTCGACCGGCTCACGGGCGGCGTCGAGAAGCTCTGTAAGGCGAACGGCGTGAACCTGGTCGAGGGCGTCGCCTCGTTCGTCGGCGAGAACACCGTCCGGGTCGCGCACGGCGGCGACGGGCAGGGCTCGGAGACGCTGGAGTTCGAACACGCGGTGATCGCCACCGGGTCGCGGCCGATCCAGGTCCCCGGCTTCGACTTCGGCGAGAACCACGTCTGGAGCTCCGCCGACGCGCTCGACGCCGACACGGTTCCGGACCGCCTCGGGGTCGTCGGCGGCGGCTACATCGGCATGGAGCTGGCGACGACGTACGCCAAGCTCGGCGCCGAGGTCACGGTCGTCGAGATGCTCGACGACATCCTCGACCCCTACGAGGACGACGTGAAGCGCGTCGTCCGCAAGCGCGCCGAGGAGCTCGGCGTCGACTTCAACTTCGGCGAGGGCGCGAGCGAGTGGGCGGAGGCGCCCGACGGCGGCTACCTCCTCCGCACGGAGACGGAGGAGGGCGAGGAGTCGACGTACGGCGTCGACAAGATCCTCGTCGCGGTCGGTCGCCAGCCCGTCACCGACGGGCTCGACCTGGAGAACGCCGGGATCGAGACGGACGACCGCGGGTTCGTCGAGACGGACGACCGCACCCGCACGGCGGTCGAGCACGTCCACGCCGTCGGCGACGTGGCCGGCGACCCGATGCTCGCGCACGCGGCCTCCAACGAGGGGGTCGTCGCCGCCGAGGTGATCGCCGGCGAACCGGCCGCGCTCGACAGGCAGGCGGTCCCCGCCGCGGTGTTCACCGACCCCGAGATCGGCACGGTCGGGATGACGGAGGCGGAGGCCGCCGAGGCCGGCTTCGAGCCCGCGGTCGGCGAGATGCCGTTCAACGCTTCCGGGCGGGCGATGACGACCGGCCACACCGAGGGGTTCGTCCGGATCGTCGCCGACGAGGAGACCGGGTTCGTCCTCGGCGGACAGATCGTCGGCCCCGAGGCGTCGGAGCTGATCGCCGAGGTCGCGCTCGCGGTCGAGATGGGCGCCACCCTCGAGGACGTGGCCGCCACCGTCCACACCCATCCGACGCTCGCGGAGGCGGTGATGGAGGCCGCGGAGAACGCGCGTGGGCAAGCGATCCACACGCTGAACCGCTGACCGCGTTCGATCCCTCCCCGTCACGCGTGACCCCGGTCCCGTCCCGCGGAGGTCTCCCGACGAGGCGTACTGATGACCGCCGGACCCTCGCGTGTTACTCTCGCTCACACCCGTCGGATTACCGGAATTCTGACAGATATGCGCCGGCAGCGGGCCTCTCCGAGCGGTAAACCCCTCGGAGCGCCGCTACGGTCTCCGACGGGGAATTCGTGGATCCGCAAATAGAACTTCATTATTTCGATAGAAACCCTCCGTTATAACGATGTTTCCCTCACAGAATTAGACAATATTATCTGCGAAGAGGAGCGACCGTTTTTTGATGGCTGGTAACACCAAAGAGTGGTGGCCGGATCAGCTGGATCTGGAACTGCTCGACCAGAACGCCGCCGATATCGGTCCGTACGACGAGGAGTTCGACTACGCGGCGGCGTTCGAGGAGCTCGACCTCGACGAGGTCAAGTCCGACCTCGAAGACGTGATGACCGACTCGAAGGAGTGGTGGCCCGCCGACTACGGGCACTACGGCCCGCTGTTCATCCGGATGGCGTGGCACAGCGCCGGCACGTACCGCTCGCTCGACGGGCGCGGCGGCGCCGCCGGCGGACACCAGCGGCTCCCGCCGATCAGCAGCTGGCCGGACAACGTGAACCTCGACAAGGCCCGGCGGCTGCTGGAGCCGGTCAAGACGAAGTACGGCGAGAAGCTCTCGTGGGCCGACCTCATCGTGCTCGCCGGCAACGTCGCGCTGGAGTCGATGGGCTTCGAGACGTTCGGCTTCGCGGGCGGCCGCGCGGACGACTTCCGCGGCGACGACGCCGTCGACTGGGGCCCCGAGAGCGAGTTCGAGGCCACCTCCCCCGACCGGTTCGACGAGGACGGCGACCTCAAGGCCCCGCTCGGGAACACCGTGATGGGCCTCATCTACGTCAACCCCGAGGGGCCGAACGGCGAGCCCGACCTTGAGGGCTCGGCGAAGAACATCCGCCAGTCGTTCAGTCGGATGGCGATGAACGACAAAGAGACCGTCGCGCTCATCGCCGGCGGCCACACCTTCGGGAAGGTCCACGGCGCCGACGACGGCGACAACCTCGGTCCGGAGCCCGAGGACGCCCCCATCGACCTCCAGGGCCTCGGCTGGGACAACGAGTTCGGCGAGGGGATGGGCCCCGACACGATCACGAGCGGCATCGAGGGTCCGTGGAACGCCACTCCGACCGTCTGGGACACGAGTTACGTCGACAACCTGCTCGAGTACGAGTGGGAGCCGGAGAAGGGTCCCGGCGGCGCGTGGCAGTGGACCACGAAGAACGACGAGCTCGACGACGCCGCCCCGGGCGTCGCGGACCCCGACGACAAGGAGGACGTCATGATGCTCACGACGGACGTCGCCCTGAAACACGACGACGACTTCCGGGCCGTCCTCGAGGAGTTCCGCGACGACCCCGACGAGTTCCAGGAGACGTTCGCGAAGGCGTGGTACAAGCTCATCCACCGCGACATGGGCCCGCCGGAGCGGTTCCTCGGCCCCGAGGTCCCGGAGGAGACGATGATCTGGCAGGACCCGCTGCCGGACGCCGACTACGAACCGATCGGCGACGCGGCGGTCGGCGACCTCAAGGGCGCCCTCCTCGACTCCGGCCTCTCGACCGGCGAGCTCGTCAAGACCGCGTGGGCGGCGGCGTCCACCTACCGCGACAGCGACAAGCGGGGCGGCGCCAACGGCGCCCGCATCCGCCTCGAACCGCAGCGGAGCTGGGAGGCCAACGAGCCCGAACGGCTCGCCGACGTCCTCTCGACGCTCGAAGACGTACAGGCCGAGTTCAACGAGTCGCGCTCCGACGACGTGCGCGTCTCGCTCGCCGACCTCATCGTGCTGGGCGGGACCGCGGCCGTCGAGCAGGCCGCGGCCGACGCGGGCTACGACGTCGAGGTGCCGTTCGAGCCCGGTCGCGTCGACGCCACCGCCGAGCAGACCGACGAGGAGTCGTTCGAGGCGCTCAAGCCGAAGGCCGACGGGTTCCGCAACTACCTCGGCGACACCGACGAGGACGTCGAGGACCTCATGGTCGACAAGGCCGACCTGCTGAACCTGAGCGCCAGCGAGATGACCGTGCTGGCCGGCGGGCTGCGAACGCTCGGCGCGACCTACGGCGACCGCACGGCGTTCACCGACGAGCCCGGGACGCTGACGAACGAGTTCTTCGTGAACCTGCTCGACATGGCGTACGAGTGGGACGAGGTGACCGACGCCGAGGACGTCTACGAGGTCCGCGACCGCGACACCGGCGAGGTCGCGTGGGAGGCGACGCGCGCGGACCTCATCTTCGGCTCGAACGCGCGGCTCCGCACCATCGCCGACGTGTACGCCAGCGACGAGGAGAAGTTCGTCGAGGACTTCGTCGCGGTCTGGAGCGAGGTCATGACGCTCGACCGCTTCGACCTCGAGTAACGCCCCCGTCGCAGTCGGATTTTTTCGGTCTCGCAGCGCGGTTCCGGTAGCTCCGGCTCTTCCTCGCCGACGCGGCCCGAATCGACCCTCTCACCTGCCGAACCCTCGGCTTGTAACGGACGGCTGGCTTTCCGGCTATCGCCGTGCGCAACGAATTCTATATCGCGACATGTGATTTACTACTGCGCCGACGGCCGAATCTCCCGTTCGACCGCAGGCCCGATTTCCCGGCCCGAACCGGCGTCTCGGCGGCGATCGACCGCCTTTTTTCCCGCCGGGCCCTCGTTCGCGACATGGCCGACGAGTTCGACCCGGAGAAGTTCGAAGACAAGTACGCGAACTACTTCCAGGAGCTCCAGCGGGCGTACAAGAACGCGTTCAACCAGATGAACGACCGGCACGACTCGGAGCTGATCCACGGCATCGACCAGACCGTGCTCAACGAGTCGGAGCCGTTCTACGAGGACGGCGAGTTCCGCGTCGAACTCCCGGAGAGCCCCCGCGAGCGCATCCGCGGCGCCGTCGCGGTCGACGACGAGACGTTCGAGGAGACGCTCGACGAGTACGTCGAGCGGATCGAGTCCGAGCTGTACCGGACGCTGGGCGTCGACCGCCCGGAGTGACCAACCGTGAGGGGTCCGCGTCGCGCCCGGATCCGGCCGAACCAAAGGCATAAGCCCGCCGCCCGCCAACTCGCGGGCATGAGCACGGACACGACTGACGCGGAAAACGAGCTCCGCGAGCGGATCACGAACTTCCTGCGGCGTAACTTCCCGCAGATCCAGATGCACGGCGGGAGCGCCGCCATCGCCCACCTCGACCGCGAGAAGGGCGAGGTGACGGTCCAGCTCGGCGGCGCCTGTTCCGGCTGCGGCATCTCGCCGATGACGATCCAGGCGATCAAGTCCCGGATGGTCAAGGAGATCCCCGAGATCGAGACGGTCCACGCGGACACCGGCGCGGCGGCCGGCGCCGACGGCGACCTCGGCGGGACCAGCAGCGGCGGGATGTCTCCTTCCTTCCCCGGCGAGACGACCGACGACGACGGCGGCGACGACGAAGGCCCGCAGGCCCCGTTCTGAATCGGTTCGACCGACGGTTTCTCTCTCCCTTTCTCTCCGACTCCCGAGTCGCATCGCCGTCCACCGCCCAGTAGCCGATTTCGCACGGAAGCGGCCTCCTCGGAGCTGAATCCGTGGGATACGGTTATCGAACCGGATCCCGGAGTAAATCTTATGGCGCTATATCAAATTCGTACGCCGCCCCGATCTCAGTCCGACTGAAGCCTTTTTCTCCCCGGCAGCCGTGGGGAATCGCTATGTACCATCGCGAGGTCGAACCCACGGCGGAGTACGTCGCGCGGTTCGAGACCGGCGCCGACTGGCGCGAGGAGATAGAGGCCCTCGCCCGCGAGGAGGACGTTGAGGCCGGCTGGTTCACGGCGCTCGGCGCGGTCCAGGACGCGGACGTCTGGTTCTACGACCAGGAGGAGACCGAGTACCGGTCGGTGACGTTCGACGAGCCGCTGGAGGTGGCCGCCTGCGTGGGCAACGTCTCGCTTCTGGAGGGGGACGTGTTCGCCCACACCCACGCGGTGCTCTCGCGCCCGAGCGGGCAGGCCCTCGCGGGGCACCTCGACTCGGCGACCGTCTGGGCGGGCGAGTGCCACCTGCGCGCGTTCGCCGAGCCGCTGGAGCGCTCGCACGACGAGGCCACCGACTTGGACCTGTGGCTGTGACCCGCCGAGCGCACCGCGTCTCCCCCGCGACCGAGCCGCGATGAGACCGGACGACGAGCGCTACTTCGCGCGGATCGAGGAGCGCCTCGACGAGGCGTGGGACGTGGCCGAGACGGCCAAAGAGCAGGGCCGCGACCCGGAGCCCGAGATCGAGATCCCGGTCGCCCGCGACATGGCGGACCGCGTCGAGAACATCCTCGGGATCGACGGCGTCGCGGAGCGCGTCCGCGAGCTGGAGGGCGAGATGTCCCGCGAGGAGGCGGCGCTGGAGCTGGTCACCGACTTCGTCGACGGGAACGTCGGCGACTACGACTCCCGCGAGGGGAAGATCGAGGGCGCCGTCCGGACCGCCGTCGCGCTGCTCACCGAGGGCGTCGTCGCCGCGCCGATCGAGGGGATCGACCGCGTGGAGCTGCTGGAGAACGACGACGGCACTGAGTTCGTCAACGTCTACTACGCGGGCCCGATCCGCTCGGCGGGCGGGACCGCCCAGGCGCTGTCGGTGCTCGTCGCCGACTACGCCCGGTCGCTGCTCGACGTCGACGAGTACAAGCCCCGCGACGTTGAGGTCGAGCGCTACGCCGAGGAGATCGCCTTATACGACAAGGAGACCGGGCTCCAGTACACCCCGAAGGACAAGGAGTCGAAGTTCATCGCGAAGCACATCCCCGTCATGCTCGACGGGGAGGCGACGAGCGACGAGGAGGTCTCGGGCTTCCGCGACCTCGAACGGGTCGACACCAACTCCGCGCGCGGCGGGATGTGTCTCGTCGCCGCCGAGGGGATCGCGCTGAAGGCCCCGAAGATCCAGCGGTACACCCGGAACCTCGACGAGGTCGACTGGCCGTGGCTCCAGGACCTGATCGACGGGACGATCGGGAAGGACGGCGCGGGCGACGGCGACGCGCCGGCGTCCGAGGGCGACGCGGACGAGGACGGCGACGACGCCGACGGGGAACCCGACGAGCCGGCGGCCGACCCCGCGGCCGACGACTCGCCCGACGGCCCGCCCCGCGCCGACCCCTCCCAGAAGTTCCTCCGGGACCTGATCGCGGGCCGCCCCGTCTTCACGCACCCGAGCGAGGCGGGCGGCTTCCGCCTCCGGTACGGTCGCGCGCGCAACCACGGGTTCGCGACCGGCGGCGTCCACCCGGCGACCATGCACATCGTCGACGACTTCCTCGCGGCGGGCACGCAGATCAAGACGGAGCGGCCCGGGAAGGCCCACGGCGTCGTCCCCGTCGACTCCATCGAGGGGCCGACGGTCCGCCTGGCGAACGGCGAGGTGCGGCGGATCGACGACCCCGAGGAGGCGAAGGCGGTCAGCAACGGGGTCGAGAAGGTGCTCGACCTGGGCGAGTACCTCGTCAACTACGGGGAGTTCGTCGAGAACAACCACCCGCTCGCGCCCGCGTCGTACGCCCCCGAGTGGTGGGTCCAGGAGTTCGAGGCGGCCGGCGCCGACGTACAGGCCATGGGCGACGACCCGCACGTCGACTTAGAACACCCGGGCGTCGACCGGGCGCTCGCGTGGGCTCGCGAGTACGACTGCCCGCTCCACCCCGAGTACACCTACCTCTGGCACGACGTCTCGGTCGACGCGTTCGCGGCGCTGGCCGACGCCGTCGCCGCCGGCGAGGTCGCCGACGGCGTCCTCGCGATCGAGCGCACCGAGCCGGTCCGGGACGCCCTGGAGTCGCTGCTGGTCGAACACGCCGCGACTCCCGACGCGCTCCGGATCCCGACGTGGCGCCCGCTCGCGCGGTCGCTCGGGATCGACGACGGCCTCCGCAGGGAGTGGGACGCGGACGACCTCTCGGCGGCGGCCCGCGAGTACGCCGACGGCGAGAACGCGATTCGCGCGGTCAACGAGGTCGCCCCGTTCGAGGTCCGCGAGCGCGCGCCGACCCGGATCGGCAACCGGATGGGTCGGCCGGAGAAGTCCGAGAGCCGCGACCTCTCGCCCGCGGTCCACACGCTCTTCCCGATCAACGAGGCGGGGGGCCCGCAGCGCGACGTAGCGGAGGCCGCGGGCGTCATGGACGACACCGGCCGCCGCGGGCGGCACGAACTGGAGGTCTCCGACCGCGTCTGCCCCGACTGCGGCGAGCACACCTACGCCGCGCTCTGTCCCGACTGCGAGACGCACACCGAGCCGCACTACGAGTGTAACGACTGCGGCACCGTCTGCGAGCCGGACGAGGCCGGCCGCGTCGAGTGCCCGAACTGCGAGTGGGAGGTGACGGCCGCGAGCTATCAAGAGGTCGACGTCAACGACGCGTACCGCTCCGCGCTGGAGCGGGTCGGCGAGCGCGAGTCCGCCTTCGAGATCCTGAAGGGGGTCCAGGGGCTCACCTCGCGGAACAAGACGCCCGAGCCGATCGAGAAGGGGGTCCTCCGCGCGAAGAACGGCGTCACGTCGTTCAAGGACGGGACGGTCCGGTACGACATGACCGACCTCCCGGTCACCGCGGTCCGGCCCGAGGAGCTCGACGTCACCGCGGACCACTTCCGCGAACTCGGGTACGAGACCGACATCGACGGCGAGCCCCTCCGCCACGACGACCAGGTGGTCGAGCTCCGGGTCCAGGACATCGTCCTCTCCGACGGCGCGGCCGAGCACATGCTGAAGACCGCCGACTTCGTCGACGACCTGCTCGAACAGTTCTACGGGCTCGACCGCTTCTACGAGGTCAACGAGCGCGACGACCTCGTCGGCGAGCTCGTCTTCGGGATGGCGCCCCACACGAGCGCGGCAACTGTCGGTAGAGTGGTAGGATTCACATCGGCCGCGGTGGGATACGCTCATCCGTACTTCCACGCCGCCAAGCGGCGGAACTGCTTCCACCCGGAGACGAAACTCTGGTACGAGGACGAGACCGGTCAGCTACGATACGACGAAATCGAAGCGTTCGTCGAGAGGTACCTCGATCGGTCTGAGGTCGAGTTCGACGACTTCGGAACGGCCGTCGGCGAACTGGAACATGTCGACGGCGACCTGCGCGTTCCGTCGCTGACCGCGGACGGAGATCGCGTCTCTCGTCCGGTAGAGGCGGTCAGCAAGCACGACGCACCGGACCACCTCGTCCGAGTCCGGACCGAATCCGGCAGATCGATAACCGTCACTCCTGACCACGGTGTCCACGTGTACGACGGCGAACGGGACGCAGTCGCCGGCAAGGAAGCGCGGGAAATCGACGCGGACGACAGACTCGTAATTCCCGATTCGGTCGGGGTCGACGACGTCGACCGCGACTCACGCCGGTTCGATTTGCTCGCCGAATTTATTCGGTCCGACGCGGTTCCGACCGACCGTCTCATGATCAAAGGGCTGGACAAGGACCGCCTGTACGAGCTCTTCGAGGACGCGTTCGCCGACGACTGGGAGGGGGGATTCTACCCGCTCCAGAGCATGACGGAGGTCTTCGGGACGAACAAGAAGACGCTGAGTAACTACCTGTACAGAGAGAGCTTCCCCGTGTCGTATCTCCTGCGGTGCTTCTCCTCGCTCGACGAGATGCTCGCCTTCGTTCCGGACGACGTCTCGCTCGGAATGAAACGCGATCGCACGGAGATCGATCGGTTCGTCGATCTCAACGAGCGCGTCGCGACGCTGCTCGGGTACTACGCGGCGGAGGGGTTCGCCCGCGAGCAGGAGACGCCGAAGGGGACGATCCACCAGACAACGATCTGCGGGACGGAAACGGAAGCGAGGGAGTTCTTCCTCGACGTTCTGCGGGAGGAGTTCGGGGTCGACCCGTACGAAGAGAACCACGCGAAAGTGACCGTCTCCGGTCGCCTGTTGCGTGCGTTCTTCGACTCGGTGCTCGACTCCGGCGTGTACGCACACACGAAGCGCGTCCCCGATCAAATATTCGACGTATCCGACGAGATCATCGGTGCGTATCTGAGCGGATACTTCAGCGGCGACGGCAGCGTCGACGACGGATCGCTCCGAATCACGGCAACGACGGTCAGCGAAGAGCTTCGCGAAGACTTGCTCGGCCTTCTGCGGCGGCTCGAAGTCCACGCGAGCGTCGACCGACCCGAGCGGGTTCAGCTCCGTGATAAGTTCCCCGAATTCTACGACGACAGCGACACGCGGATGACCGCACAGACGTACGTCCTCAGTGTCTCGTCACACGACGCCGTTCGATTCTCCGAAATCGCCGGATTCCACCTCTCCCGGAAGCAGGACCGATTGACTGAGAACGTCTCGTCCGTCGAACCGTACGCGCGAAAAGCGTCTGACGGCGGGTCCGGCGAGTATCTCGTCGAAGACGTCGCTGAGGTCGAGGCTGTCGAGAGCGACGTCGACCACGTGTACTGTCTCACCGTTGAGGACACGCATTCACTCGTCGCGAACGATCTGTCGGTCGATCAGTGCGATGGAGACGAGGATTGCGTAATGCTGCTCATGGACGGTTTACTTAATTTTTCCAAAACTTTCTTACCAGACCAACGCGGCGGGCGGATGGATGCACCCTTAGTGATGTCTTCGCGAATCGACCCCTCGGAGATCGACGACGAGGCGCACAACGTCGACATCGTGCGGGAGTACCCGCTGGAGCTGTACGAGGCGTCGCGCGAGCTGGCCGACCCGGAGGCGGTCGAGGAGCTGATCCGGATCGGCGAGGACACGCTCGGGACCGACGACGAGTACCACGGGTTCGACCACACCCACGACACGACGGACATCGCGATGGGCCCGGACCTCTCGGCGTACAAGACGCTCGGCGACATGATGGAGAAGATGGACGCGCAGCTGGAGCTGGCTCGGAAGCTCCGCGCGGTCGACGAGACCGACGTGGCCGAGCGCGTCATCGAGTACCACTTCCTGCCGGACATCATCGGCAACCTCCGCGCGTTCTCGCGGCAGGAGACGCGCTGTCTCGACTGCGGCGAGAAGTACCGCCGAATGCCGCTGACCGGGGACTGCCGCGAGTGCGGCGGCCGGGTGAACCTCACGGTCCACGAGGGGTCGGTGAGCAAGTACGTCGACACCGCCATCGAGGTGGCCGAGCGGTTCGACTGCCGGCCCTACACGAAACAGCGGCTGAAGGTGTTAGAGGGGTCGCTGGAGTCGATATTCGAGGACGACACGAACAAGCAGTCCGGGATCGCGGACTTCATGTGACGACCCCGCCGTCGCGTCCTGTTCCGCGACGACGGGGTCGACCTCCCCGGGCGGGGAGGAAACGGCGAGCGTGGTTGGGTATACCGACAGCGTGTTGCGAGCGACTTCCAGCCCGTGCCTCTCGTCGGCCGGCCGGAAGCCGATCGCGCGTTATGTCTCCACGCTATTGAATCTGTGGCACGCGGTGGCAGGACCGTGCGGACCGAGCGGTCAGTCGTCGTCGCGCGCCTCCTCGACGACCCGCGTGAACTCGCGGGCGGTCTCGGTGATGGTCTCGTAGTCGCCGCGCTCGGCGGCCTCGTAGTCGACGAGCGCGCCGCCCGCGCCGACCGCGAACGCGCCCGCGTCGATGTACTCCGCCGCGTTGTCGGGGCTCACGCCGCCGGTCGGCATCATCGGGATCTGGCCGAGCGGTCCCTTCATCGCGCCGAGGTGGTCCGGGCCGACGGTCTTCGCCGGGAACACCTTCACGAAGTCCGCGCCGGCCTCGTAGCCCCGGACCGCCTCGGTCGGGGTCATCACGCCCGGCGCGGTGACGGCGCCGTAGCGGTTGCACGTCTCGATGACGTCCTCGTGGAGGCTGGGCGAGACGACGAACTCGGCGCCCGCCATCAGCGTGGCCCGCGCGGTCTCGCTGTCGAGGACCGTCCCCGTGCCGACGACGACCTCGTCGTCGAAGGAGCCGGCGACCTCGCCGATGAGGTCGGCGACGTCCGGCGTGTCGGCGGTGATCTCGACGGCGGTGACCCCGCCCTCGCGCAGCGCCTCGGCGATCTCGATGAGCTGGTCGGCGGGCACGCCGCGCAGCACCGCGACGACGCCGCTGTCGACGAGCCGTGAGAGCGTCTCGCTCATACTCTCCGTTTCCCGAGTCGGTACTTAAAACCGCGCCGATGCCCGCGGGCGCTGCCGCCGACGCGGGCGACCCGTCCGGTCGCGACGGGGCGTCGCTCCGCGGCCCCTCCGTGACACCGGTCGACACGAAATCGGCAGCGATCGGGGGTACTCGGCCGCGAAACGGCCGCGACGAAACACTACCCTTTTGACCCTGCTTTCGGTAACAGTCGGTATAATGGGCCGACGCAAGAAGATCGTTCAGGAATGTGAGCGGCTGATGGACAACCCGGAGCACATCCGGAACATCGCCATCGCCGCCCACGTCGACCACGGGAAGACGACGCTCTCCGACAACCTGCTGGCGGGCGCCGGCATGATCTCCCAGGACACCGCGGGCGAGCAGCTCGCGATGGACACGAAGGAGGACGAGCAGGAGCGCGGCATCACCATCGACGCGGCGAACGTCTCGATGACCCACGAGTACGAGGACACCAACCACCTCATCAACCTCATCGACACCCCGGGCCACGTCGACTTCGGGGGCGACGTCACCCGCGCGATGCGCGCGGTCGACGGCGCCTTAGTGGTCGTCGACGCCGTCGAGGGCGCGATGCCCCAGACGGAGACGGTGCTCCGGCAGGCGCTCCGCGAGGGCGTGAAGCCGACGCTGTTCATCAACAAGGTCGACCGCCTCATCTCCGAGCTCCAGGAGGGGCCCCAGGAGATGCAGGAACGGCTGATGTCCGTCATCGCCGACGTCAACGAGCTCATCCGCGGGATGGCCGAGAACATGGACGACATCCCCGACGACTGGACCGTCTCCGTCGAGGACGGCACGGTCGGATTCGGCTCCGCGCTGTACAAGTGGGGCGTCTCGATGCCCTCGATGCAGCGGACCGGCATGGACTTCGGCGACATCATGGAGCTGGAACGGAACGACAAGCGGCAGGAGCTCCACGAGCGCACGCCGCTGTCGGACGTCGTGCTCGACATGGTCTGCGAGCACTTCCCGAACCCGGTCGACGCCCAGCCCCGCCGCGTCCCGCGCATCTGGCGCGGCGATCCCGACACCGACCTCGCCGAGGGCATGCAGCTCGTCGACGAGGACGGCGAGGTCGTCTTCATGGTCACCGACATCTCGATGGACCCGCACGCCGGCGAGATCGCGACCGGCCGCGTCTTCTCCGGCACGCTTGAGAAGGGCCAGGAGCTGTACGTCTCCGGTACTGCGGGCAAGAACCGCATCCAAAGCGTCGGCCTCTTCATGGGGTCGGAGCGGGAGGAAGTGGATCGCGTCCCCGCCGGGAACATCGCGTCGGTCACCGGCCTGCGCGACGCCATCGCCGGCTCGACGGTCTCCTCGGTCGAGATGACGCCGTTCGAGTCGATCGAGCACATCTCCGAGCCGGTCATCACGAAGTCCGTCGAGGCGCAGAACATGGACGACCTGCCGAAGCTCATCGAGACGCTCCAGCAGGTCGCCAAGGAGGACCCGACGATCCAGATCGAGATCAACGAGGACACGGGCGAGCACCTCATCAGCGGGCAGGGCGAGCTCCACCTCGAAGTGATCACCCAGCGGATCCAGGACAACCAAGGCATCCCGGTCATCACCGGCGAACCGATCGTCGTGTTCCGCGAGCAGCCCCAGGAGGAGTCCCGCGAGGTCGAGGGGCAGTCGCCGAACCGCCACAACAAGTTCTACATCACCGTCGAGCCGCTCGAGCAGGACATCGTCGACGCGATCCAGCTCGGCGAGGTCTCGATGGACATGCCCGAACTGGAGCGCCGCGAGGCGCTGCAGGAGGCCGGCATGGACAAGGACACCTCGCAGAACGTCGAGGACATCCACCGGACCAACATCCTCATCGACGACACGAAGGGGATTCAGCACCTCAACGAGACGATGGAGCTCGTCCTCGAGGGGCTTCAAGAGGCGCTCGACGACGGGCCGCTCGCGGCCGAGCCGGTCCAGGGGTCGCTGTTCCGGCTCCACGACGCGAAGCTCCACGAGGACACCATCCACCGCGGTCCGGCGCAGGTCATCCCGGCGGTCCGCGACGCGGTCCACCGCGCGCTGATCGACGGCGAGGTCCGCCTGCTGGAGCCGATCCAGGACGTCCGGATCGACGTGCCCTCGGAGCACATGGGCGCGGCGTCCGGCGAGATCCAGGGCCGCCGCGGCCGCGTCGACGACATGTACCAGGAGGGCGACCTCATGGTCGTCGAGGGCATCGCGCCCGTCGAGGAGATGATCGGGTTCTCCTCCGACATCCGCTCGGCCACCGAGGGCCGCGCCTCGTGGAACACCGAGAACGCGGGCTTCCGCGTGCTCGTCGACAACCTCCAGCGCGAGAAGATCATGGAGATCCGCGAGCGCAAGGGGATGAAGCTGGAGCTGCCGCAGTCGATCGACTACTTCTGAGTCGACGACGCGGTCCGCGGTAGTCGGGTTTCTATTCTCCTTTCCGCGCTCGATTCCCCCAGCGGCGCGACCGTCAGCCGCGGATCCGCCCGACGGCCGACACCCCGCCGCCGAGGGCGAGCAACAGCCCGAGCGCGGCCGCGAACAGCGGCGCGTTCGACGTCTGCGCTTTCAGGAACGCCCCGTCCGGATCGGCCGGGTCGACGTAGGCGGTGGTCGACTCGTTGACGGCGTACGCCGCGACGACCTCGCGGGCCGCCGACTCGGTGTCGTAGTTCGACGTGATCGCCGAGGGGTAGACGTTGGCGCTCGCGTACTCGGTCCCCTCGTACTCGTAGGTGAACCGGACGGTCGGTCGGTAGTCGGCGCCCGGACTGCTCCCGGTCGAGGTCGACTCGACGCCGACGTCGGTGATCGCGGCGTCGACCGCGACGGCGTCGTCGACCGCGTCGGACTGCTGCGTGTAGTCGTACGCGCCGTAGCCGGTGACCGCGAGCCCGACCGCCAACAGGAGCAGCGCGCCCTTCAGCGTCTTCGGGCCGTCGATGGACAGGCCGTCGCTCATACGGGGCGCACACCTCGGTTCGGGGAGCGGTGGATCGGGAAGTGGTGGGTCGGCGCGGCGGACCGCGTTACGACGCTCGGCGGACTGCGTGGAGGGTGTCGCACGCGGAGTCGTCGAGCCCCGTCGGTCAAATATGTGGGGGCTCCCCGAACCGTGCGGTACGTTGGCACCCGCTGCGGCGAGGCAACGCCTGCCATCGCCGAAGGCTTATACCCGATCGTCCGACTCCGTTCGGGTATGCAGACGGGTACGACTCCACCCTGGCGCACCGCGACGGAGCCACCGAGCGACTGCTCCGGCCCCGGGACAGGAGCGTGCCCGCGACCGCGCGGTCCGGACCGGCGCGCCGCCGCGCCGGGGGTGGCGCCGTGAGCGACCGTCGCGACGGGACGCCGGCGGCCGCGCTCGACGCGGAGGACGCGACCGACGCCGCGGAGAGCGCGGACCCGGCCTCTCCGGACGGCGGCCACGCGGCCGCGGCCCCCTCGACGCACACGGTGCGGCTGGAGCTGGTCGACGAGCCCGGCCAGCTGCTCGCCGCGCTCCACCCGATCGCGGACAACGGCGGGAACCTCCTGTCGATCTACCACGAGCGCGGGAACAAGACGCCCCGCGGGCGGATCCCGGTCGAGGTCGACTTCGAGGCGACCCCCGAGCGGTTCCAGGAGATCGTCGACGCGCTCCGCAGCGAGGGCGTGAACGTGATGCAGGCGGGCACGGAGCGCTACGCCGAGGAGGTGACGCTGCTCCTGTTCGGCCACCTCATCGACACCGACCTCTCCGACACCCTCTCGCGGATCGAGGCCTGCGAGTCGGCGTCGGTCGCCGACGTGTCGCTCGCGGCCCCGCAGGGCACCGAGGAGGTGTCGAGCGCGCGGCTCCGGCTCGAGGCGCGCGCCGGCGAGACGGACGCGGCGCTCGCGGCGGTCCGCGAGCTGGCGGCGGAGAAGGACTTCCGCGTCGTCGAGCCGCTCACGGGGGTGGACGCGTGAGGCTCGCCGTCATCGGCGCGGGCGCGGTCGGGCGCTCCGTCGTCGACCTGGCCGGCGAACACGGCCACGAGGTCGTCGCGCTCGCGGACTCCTCGACGGCGGTCGTCGCGGACGGGACGGGCGCCGGGAGCCGGACCGCCGGCGTCGACCCCGACGCGGTCGTCGCGCGGAAGGCGGAGCGGGGGATCGTCGGCGACGCGGACCCCGAGGACGCCCTCGAGGCGGACTACGACGTGCTCGTCGAGGCGACGCCGACGACGCTCGGCGACGCGGAGCCCGGCTTCTCGCACGTGACTCGCGCGCTGGAGCGCGACCGCCACGCGGTCCTCGCGAACAAGGGCCCGGTCGCGGAGCGGTTCGGCGACCTCCGGGCGGCCGTCGACGACAGCGACGGCGAGATCCGGTTCGAGGCGACGGTCGGCGGCGCGATCCCAGCGGTCTCGACCGTCGAGGACATCGAGCCGGGCCACGTCACCGCGGTCCGGGGCGTGCTCAACGGCACGGCGAACTTCATCCTGACGCGGATGGCCGCCGAGGGGCTCGACTACGACCACGTGCTCGCGGAGGCGCAGGACCTCGGCGTCGCCGAGGCCGACCCCTCCTTCGACGTAGACGGCACCGACGCGGCGCTGAAGTGCGTCATCCTCGCGAACGTGCTGTCCTTCGGCGCGGCCGACGACCCGGCCGACGCCCGGGAGTTCACGCTCGACGACGCGGACGTGTCAGGGATCCGCGACGTGCCCGGCTCCGCGCTCCGGCTCGCGGCCGAGGACGGGCGGACGGTGCGGCTGATCGGCGAGGCGACCGGCGAGACGGTCCGCGTCGCGCCACGGCTCGTCCCCGAGAACGGGACGCTCGCGGTCTCCGGCACCCAGAACATCGTCCAGATCGAGACCTCCCACGCCGGCCGGCTCAACATCTCCGGCCGCGGCGCGGGCGGCCCCGAGACCGCGAGCGCCGTCCTCGGCGACGTCGGCCGGTTGGAGTAGGCCGCTCCGGTCACCGGTCCCGTCGCCACGGGCCGGGGCGTGTGCCGATCTGTCGTGCCCCGCGTTGTCGAGAATCGACAGACGGCGTCGCGATGCTCTGTGGGCCGTATCGAAACCGTTTTAGTGGAATCTACCGAAACCTACTCACAGAGCGCCTTAGCGCGTGATTACCCCATGAGTGACAAACCGCACCAGAACCTGGCCATCATCGGCCACGTCGACCACGGCAAGAGTACGCTCGTGGGTCGCCTCCTCTTCGAGACGGGGAGCGTCCCCGAGCACGTAATCGAGCAGCACCGCGAGGAAGCCGAAGAGAAGGGCAAGGGCGGCTTCGAGTTCGCCTACGTGATGGACAACCTCGCCGAGGAGCGCGAGCGCGGCGTCACGATCGACATCGCCCACCAGGAGTTCGACACCGACGAGTACTACTTCACCATCGTCGACTGTCCGGGCCACCGTGACTTCGTGAAGAACATGATCACGGGCGCCTCGCAGGCCGACAACGCGGTGCTCGTCGTCGCGGCCGACGACGGCGTCGCCCCCCAGACCCGCGAGCACGTGTTCCTGGCCCGCACGCTCGGGATCAACGAGCTCATCATCGGCGTCAACAAGATGGACCTGGTCGACTACCAGGAGTCCTCCTACAAGGAGGTCATCGGCGAGGTCGAGGACCTGCTCAACCAGGTCCGCTTCGCGACCGACGACACCACGTTCGTGCCGATCTCGGCGTTCGAGGGCGACAACGTCGCCGAGGCGTCCGAGAACACGCCGTGGTACGACGGCCCTACCCTGCTGGAGTCGCTCAACGACCTGCCGGAGGCCGAGCCGCCGACGGACGCGCCGCTCCGCCTGCCGATCCAGGACGTCTACACCATCTCCGGCATCGGGACCGTCCCCGTGGGACGCGTCGAGACCGGGATCCTCAACACCGGCGACAACGTCTCGTTCCAGCCGTCCGACGTGGGCGGCGAGGTGAAGACGGTCGAGATGCACCACGAAGAGGTGCCCAAGGCCGAGCCCGGTGACAACGTCGGGTTCAACGTCCGCGGCATCGGCAAGGACGACATCCGCCGCGGCGACGTCTGTGGCCCGGCCGACGACCCGCCGAGCGTCGCCGAGACGTTCCAGGCCCAGGTCGTCGTCATGCAGCACCCGTCGGTCATCACGGCCGGCTACACCCCGGTCTTCCACGCTCACACGGCGCAGGTCGCCTGTACGATCGAGTCGATCGACCAGAAGATCGACCCGTCGTCCGGCGAGGTCGCCGAGGAGAACCCGGACTTCATCAAGTCCGGCGACGCGGCGGTCGTCACCGTGCGCCCCCAGAAGCCGCTCAGCATCGAGCCGTCCGGCGAGATTCCGGAGCTCGGCAGCTTCGCCATCCGCGACATGGGTCAGACCATCGCGGCCGGCAAGGTGCTGGAAGTCAACGAGCGATAATCGATGCAGCAGGCACGCGTCCGCCTCGCCGGCACGAGCCCCGAGGACCTCGACGACATCTGCGACGACGTCCGCGAGATCGCGGACTCGACGGGGGTCGCCCTGTCGGGCCCGATCCCGCTGCCGACGAAGACGCTCGAGATCCCGTCGCGCAAGTCCCCGGACGGTGAGGGGACGGCGACGTGGGAGCACTGGGAGATGCGCGTCCACAAGCGTCTGATCGACATCGACGCCGACGAACGCGCGCTCCGCCAGCTCATGCGCGTCCAAGTGCCGAACGACGTCAGCATCGAGATCGTTCTCGAAGACTGAGCGCTAGGGCGTTTCTCTTTCACCCCCTCCGTTTTTCACCCCGCCCAGCGACGGCGCTGTCCCTCGGCTTCGACCGCGGCGGTACCGCGTCACCGTCTCGGTCACCGCGCGTCGAGCAGGCCGACGCGACCGGCCGCGAGCCCGCAGAACGCCCCGGTGGCGTGCGCGACGAGCGCGACGCCCGGCGCGGCGGTCGTCGCCGTGAGCACGACGGCGACGAGCCCGAACAGGAGGAACTGCGCCCGCGGGGAGAGCCGCAGGCGGTCGAACAGCGTCGCGCTCACGACGTTGCCGGCGAGCAGGTAGCCGCCGAGCGCGAACACCGCGCCGCTGATCCCCAGCACGGCGGACGGCGGGCCGAGCAGTCCCCCGAGCGTCACCTGCGCGGCGCCCGCGAGCGCGCCCGTGGCGATCACGAACGCGTGGAAGCGCGGACGGGTCGTCCGGCGCTCGACGAGCGGGCCGACGAGCAGCAGCGCGACGGCGTTCGCGACGAGGTGACCGACGGAGCGGTGCGCGTACACGCTCGTGACGAGAGTCCACGGGGCGACGGAGAGCGGGGTCGACAGCGCGAGGAGTCCGAAGAGACCGACGAGGCTCAGGAGGGCCTGCGCGGCGCCGACGAGGAGGGTGATTCCGAGCGTTTCGAGTGTGGCGCGCATCTGGCGACGGTTGGGACCGCGCGGTGAAAAGGGTGGGTGAGCCGACCGTCGCGGAACCGACTCAGATCACGTCGTCGGGGTCGTGGGCGCGCGCCATCCGCGCCGCCTCGGCGGCGTAGCGCTCGCGGTCGTCGGGGTCGTCGACGGTGCCGACGTTCGACGGCGCCGCGTCGACGGCGGCCGTGGTGTCGCGCACGTCCGAGAACGAGGTGAGCGCGCGCTCCTTGCGGAAGTAGCGCTCGCCGTCCGGGGTCGCGTACGTCAGGATCACCATGTTCTGCTCGTCGTCGGAGTAGGTGCGCTCGACGAGCCACATCCGCACGGGCTCGGTCGCGGCGCCGGGGGCCGCCTCGTCAGCGTTCATGCGTAGTATTTCGATTTACACACACAAACGCGTTGCGGCGGGACGGTCCGGCCCGCTCCGCCGGCGCTCGCCGCCCCGAACCGCCAGCGTTTTATTCTTTAGGTCTACCTAAACGAACGCATGAAGCCGCGCGTCGCCGCCGCTCGACTCCGCGAACGCTTCTTCCGCCTCCGGGAGCGGCTCCCTCGGGGAGCGCTCCCGGTCGCGGGGACGGTCCTCGTCCTCGCCGTCGGCGGCGTGGTGTTGACGCGGACCCTCGACGTCGAGGCCGTCGTCTCGGCGGCGACCGACGCGGACCCGGCGTTCCTTACCGCCGCGCTCGTCGTCTACCTCGCGTCGTGGCCTGTCCGCGGCCGCCGATACGGGGACGTGCTCGCGCCGATGGGCCACCGGTGTCGCACGGCGTTCCTCACGGCGGCGGTGTTCGCGAGCCAGACCGCGAACCTGATCGTCCCCGCCCGGGCCGGCGACGGCGTGCGGGCGTACCTGCTGAACGACCGGCGCGAGGTCCCCTACCCGACCGGCGTCGCGTCGCTGGCGGTCGAGCGGGCGTTCGACCTCGTCGCGCTCGGCGCGCTCGGTGGCACGGCGTTCGCGGTCCTCCTCCTCAACGGACGCACCGTCGCGCCGGACGGGTCGGGGCGGGCCGTCGCGGCCGCCGCCGCGCTCGCGCTCGCGGCCGCGGTGGGCTCGGCCGGCGTCGTCGCGGTCGCTCGGAGCGACCGCCGGTTCGGTCCGGCGCTCCGCGAGCGCGCCGCGGAGTCCCGACTGTCCAGCGCCGTCGACGCCGCCGTCCGGTTCGGCGCCGCGGTCCGCGTCGTCGCCGCCGACGCGGGCGCGCTCGTCCGGGTGTCGCTCGCGAGCGGCGTCGTGTGGGCGGCGGACGTGGCGACCGCGGTCCTCGTCCTCGCGGCGCTCCTCGGCGGGTTCGGAACGGCGGTCGACCCGGTTGCGCTCTGCGTCGTCGGCACCCTCGCCGTCTCGGCCGGGAACCTCGCGAAGGTGCTGCCGCTCTCGCAGGGCGGCATCGGGCTGTACGAGGCGGCGTTCACCGGCATCGTCGTCGCCGCCACGCCGATCCCGGCCGCGGTCGCGCTCGCCGCCGCGGCGCTCGACCACGCGCTGAAGAACGCCGTCACGCTCGCGGGCGGCGGCCTCGTCGCGGCCGCGCTCGACCTCTCCGTGACGCGCGCCCCCGACGACTCCGACCGGGAGCCCGACGCGGGCGCCACGCGGCCGACGACGGACCGCTAGTCTTTTAGGTCAGCCTAAAAACGATCGGGTATGAGCCCGACAGACCCCGACAGCGACGGTCAGGACATCTGCGTGATCGTCCCGACGATTCGAGAGTACGAGTGTCTTCGCGCGTACGTCGCGAACGCCCGCGAGCACGGCTTCGACGTCTCGCGGCTCCACTTCCTCTTAGTCACCGAGGACTTCTGCGAGACCGACGAGATGCGCGCCATGCTCGACGACCTCGACGTCTCCGGCGAGGTGTTCGACGGCAGCCGCCGCGAGGAGTGGTACGAGGCCAACGACGTCGCGGAGTACGGCCACGTCGTCCCGGCCGCGAGCCACGCCGAGACGAGCTTCGGCCTGCTGTACATGTGGGCCGACGAGTCGTTCGACTACGGCGTCTTCATCGACGACGACACGCTCCCGCACGACGACGTCGACTACTTCGGGCGCCACATGGAGAACCTCGCGTTCGGCGGCGAGGTCGAGCGCGTCAGCTCCGACGAGGACTGGGTGAACGTCCTCTACGACAACGCCGACGAGCACGGCCTCTACCCGCGCGGCTACCCCTACTCGGCGATGGACGAGACGGTCGAGGCCGACGCGGTCGAGGTCGAGTCCGGCGAGGTCGTCGCCTCGCAGGGGCTGTGGACGAACGTCCCCGACCTCGACGCGGTCCGGATCCTGATGGACGGCGACCTGGAGGGCCAGGCGCAGACGCGGACGACCGCCGACGACTTCGGCGACGACTTCGTCGCCGCGCGCGGCAACTACCTCACCGTCTGCTCGATGAACCTCGCGTTCCGCCGCGAGGTGATCCCGGCGTTCTACCAGCTGCCGATGGACGACAACGAGTGGGACGTGGGGCGGTTCGACGACATCTGGTCGGGGCTGTTCTTGAAACGCGCCTGCGACGTGCTCGGCAAGCGCATCTACAACGGCGACCCGCTCTGTGAACACAACAAGGCCCCGCGCTCGACGTTCGACGACCTCGCGAACGAGGTCGCCGGACTGGAGCTGAACGAACACGTCTGGGAAGTCATCGACGACGCCGGGGCCGACGCCGACTCGTACGCGGCGGTCTTCGACGCGATGGCCGACGCGCTCGCCGAGGGCGACTTCGACGAGTGGAACAACGGCGCGTTCCTCAACCACTGCGGCGAGTACATGCGCGACTGGCTCGACTGCCTCGACGCGATCCGGCGGACGCCGGCGCCCGCGGACGACTGAACCGACACGACTAAAACCATTTAGGCACGCCTAAAACACATGACGACTCACGATTCCACCTCCAACGACGGACGCGACGTTCGACGACGGAAGTTCCTCGCGGCCGCCGGCGCGGTCGGCGCGGCGGGGCTCGCGGGCTGTAACGGGACCGGAGACGACGACGGGTCGGACGGCGACGACGACGCCGGCGGCGACGCCGTGGGACAGATCGGCTCCGGCCGCGCGGGCCGCGGCGCCCCCGGCGGCACGTCGATGTCGGAGATGCCGGCGCTCGAAGGCGAGCTCACGGTGTACTCCGGCCGCGGCGAGTTCCTCGTCGGCGAGCTGGTCAGCTACATCGACGACCTGTACGACGACCTCGACCTGACGGTCCGGTACGGCGGCTCGACCGACCTCGTGAACCAGATCGCCAACGAGGGCGAGGGCTCGCCGGCCGACGTGTTCTACTCGGTCAACGCCGGCGCGCTCGGCGCGCTCGCCGACGCGGGGCGCACGCAGGCGCTCCCCGACGACGTGACCGAGAAGGTCCGCGAGGAGTTCCGCACCGAGCAGTGGGTCGGCACCTCCGGGCGCGCCCGCACCATCCCGTACAACACCGACGAGTACGACGAGGGCGACCTCCCGGACGACATCATGGCGTACCCCGAGGAGTTCGACGGCGACCTCGGCTGGGCGCCGTCGTACGGCTCCGCGCAGGCGTTCATCACCGCGATGCGGATCCTCGAAGGCGAGGAGGCGACCCGCGAGTGGCTGGAGGCGATGGTCGAGCGCGGCGCCGCGACGTACCCGGACGAGTTCCGCACCTGTCAGGAGATCGCCGACGGCGAGATCGACGCCGCGTTCACGAACCACTACTACATCCAGCGCGTGCTCGACGGGAACCCGGAGGCGCCCATCGCCACCACGTTCACCGAGGGCGACGCGGGCGCGGTGTTCAACGTCGCGGGCGCCGCGGTCGTCGACACCGCCTCCGACGCCGACCTGGCGTCGAACTTCGTCCGGCACCTGCTGTCGGCGGAGGCGCAGGACTACTTCGCCCGCTCCACCTTCGAGTACCCGCTGATCCCCGAGGTCGAGCCGATCGGCGACCTCCCGTCGATCGACGAGCTGGACGTGCCGGACCTCGACCTCTCGCAGCTGTCCAACCTCGAACCGACGATCGACCTGATGCGCGACGCCGGCGTCCAGATCTGATCGGCCGCCGCGCGCCGCACTCGCACCGCTCTCTCACCGCCACACCGTCCCGCCCGTGTCACTCCGTCCACCGTCCGTCCGTCCCCGCCGGCTCGCCGCCCGACTCCGCCAGCGGCTCGCCCGCGCCGACCGCGTGACGGTCGCGGCCGCCCTCGTCGCCGTCGCCGCCGGCGCGATGACCTTCGCGATAGCCGCCACCGTCTTCTCGCACCACTCCGCGAACCACGACGAGGGGGTCTACCTCACGCAGGCGGCGCTGCTGCTCGGGGGGCAACTGGAGTTCCACGCCGGCCCGCTCGCCGACGCCGTCCACCCGTGGTTCTTCATCGAGGACGGCGGCCGGCTCTACCCGAAGTACAACCCCGTCCCGGCGGCGATGTTCGCGGTCTCGATGGGGCTGTTCGGGGAGCCGCGCGTCACGCTCGCCGCCGTCGCCGCCGGCAACGCCGCGCTCGTCTACCTGCTCGGGTCGCAGGCGGTCGGCCGCCGCGCGGGCCTCGCCGCGGCCGCGCTCTTCGCCGCGTCGCCGATGGCGATCGCGACCTCCTCGGCGTTCCTCCCGTACGCCCCGACGACGTTCTTCAACCTGGTCTTCGCGGTCGCGTACCTCCGGAGCGTCCGCGACCGGTCGCTCCCAGCGGCCGGCGTCGCGGGCGTCGCGATCGGGATCGCCTCCTTCGCGCGGCCGTACACCGCGGTGCTGTTCGCCGCGCCGTTCATCGTCCACGCGCTGTGGCGGGTGGGGTCCGCGGTCCGGCGCTTCGGCGCCGAGACGGGACGATCGACGCCCCCCGCGGCGGCGGCCCTGGCTCGCCGCGCGCTCGGGGTCGGCGGGTCCCGCGGCCTCCCCGACCCGATCCGGCGCCACGGGCTCACGGCGCTGTTCGGTACCCTGTTCGTCGGCGTCACGCTCGCGTACAACGTCCGGATGACGGGGTCGCCCCTCGTGTTCCCCTACCAGGAGTTCGCGCCGATGGACGGCCCCGGCTTCGGCGAGCGCCGCATCCTCGGCCACT
Organism: Halorubrum sp. ARQ200; assembly: GCF_005435115.1. Taxonomy (NCBI): domain Archaea; kingdom Methanobacteriati; phylum Methanobacteriota; class Halobacteria; order Halobacteriales; family Haloferacaceae; genus Halorubrum; species Halorubrum sp. ARQ200. The sequence continues at coordinate 69,194 of NZ_SGTZ01000009.1, forward strand.
CGGTCGACTACACGCTCGGGCTGGCGATCGAGTCGAACCGCTACGCGCTCCAGGAGATCGCGACCCGGTGGTTCGCGGCCGGTCCGCTCGGGACGGTCGCGGCCCTCGCCGGCGTCGCGGTCGCGGCCCTCGGGTGGCGCGCGCGCGGCGACCCGCGCGGCCTCCTCGCCGACGCGGTCGGCGCCGCCGACGCCGCGACCGCCCCCGACGGCGGATCCGGTCCCGCCGGATCGCCCGCGTTCCGACGGACGGCGACGCTCCTCCTCGGCGGCGTCGCGGTCTCGGTCGCCGTCGGGAACCTCTACTTCTGGGGCACCCACAACGCGCTCGCCGACCTCTCGGACCCGACCGACGGGCTCGCGTCGCTGTTCGGGCCGTTCTACCACTTCGACCTGCTCGTCCCGCTGTCGGTGTTCGGCGGCCTCGCCGTCGCCGCCGGCTGGCGGGGTCTCGCCGCGGCCCGCGAGCGGGTCGTCGAGCGCGGCGGCTCGCCGACGGCCGCGCGCGTCGCCGTCGCCGCCGTCGTCGCGCTCGCGGTCGCGGGCGGGGGCGTCGCGGCCGTCGACGCGGCCGCGGACCCCATCGAGCGGAACGCCGAAATCGACGCGAAACACGAGGCCGCGTACGCGCCCTTCGACGAGACGACCTTCGAGAGCGGACTGGTGTTCCTGCCGACGCCGTACGGCGAGTGGCAGAACCACCCGTTCCAGTACCTCCGGAACGGGCCGGGGCTCGACGGCGAGGTCGTGTACGCGCTCGACCGCGACCCCGAGGAGAACTTCGCGGTGCTGGACGCCTACCCGAACCGCACCCTGTACCGCTTCGGGTATCAGGGCGTCTGGACCGCGGACCCGGAGGCCCGCGTCACGCCGAAGCTGGAGGCGCTCGACCGGCGGTCGGGCCCCCGGATCGACGCCGAGACCACCGTCGGCGTGCCGGACCGCGTCGCCCGCGCGCAGGTCCGCGTCGACCCGCGCCGGGGCGCCCCGGGCGGTCCGGACCACGTCTCCTACACCGTGAGCGATCCCGGCGACTCGCTGGCGGTCGACTGGGCGGTGACGCCCGATGGCGTCCGGCTGCCCGGCGCGGCGGCCGCCGGGGCGCCCGACGCGGCCGAACCGGTCCCGTTCGACCCCGACGGCGACGTGGTCGCCGTGACCGTGACGCTCGTCGACCCCACGGGCGCGACGTTCACCTACCGACAGGAGGTGACGGTTCGGGTGACCGAGGGCGGCGAGGCGGGCGCCGCCGGCGAGCGCGTCGAGGCCGTCTGGCCGCCCGAGCGCTCGACCTGCCGGCTCGTCACCGCGTGCGGGACCGAGGGCACGTACCTCCCCGACGAGCCCGACGCCCACTCCGACTGGGTCGTCTTCGAGACTGATGCCGACACGAGCGACTGATACGTCGATTTCATTTACATAGTTGTCAGCAGATCGGCGGGGAACACCGCCAAAGCCCCAGTCGCTCGTTTATAAATAATCGACTGTGAATTGGCGGGGAACACCGCCAAAGCCCCAGTCGCGAGGACGCCGGACGCTCGTTGTCGTTCGAGACGCCTTCGGCGTCTCGTGATGACGAGAGAGCGAAGCTCTCTCGAACCACGCTCCTCGCTCAGTCACTCCGTTCCTTCGCTGCGGTGCTTACGTCGCCTCCGGCGTCCTCGCGACTGCCCCTTTGAGTCCCACCCGACCGCGACCGCACAACACCTCGCACCTCCCCAGCCTCGTCAGTCGCCTCCGCTTCGCTCCGGCGACTGACTCCAGCGAGGGACCTCCGGTCCCTCTGGCAGCCGGCGCGTAGCGCCGGCGACCTCGCGCGTGCTGACTCGCGGCCTGTCGGCCGCTCGCAGGCGCGCGCCACCGCATCGTTTATTTATAAATAATCGGCGCTGTCGCTCACGAGTGTACAAACGTCGCCGGCGGCGGTCCACTGTGCCCACAGTGTCCGTCCGGACCGCCGTCCGACGACGGCGTCGAGGGCGACGCGCCCTCAGAAGCGTCGCAGCTGCTCTTCGAGACAGACGGTGACGATCGACTTCGCGATGGCGGCGCCGCCGCCGATCGGGTCGAGCTTCGTCTCGCCGAGGCGCTCGGCGTAACGGATCGGGCGCTCGCGAACGTCGTAGCCGCGCATCAGCGGACGGATGAGCAGTTCGGCGGAGAGGCCGGTGTTCTCCGTCCAGCCGATCTCCTGGACGACCTCGCGGCGGTAGGCGCGCATCCCGGTGGTGGTGTCGTGGACGCGCTCGCCCATCAGCAGGCTCGCGATCGCCGCGAACGCGTGGTTGCCGAAGCGGTTGAACGCCGGCATCGCCTCCGCGCCGTGGTAGAGCCGGTCGCCGCTCACCACGTCGGCGCCGTCGTTGACCTCCGCGAGGAACTCCGGCAGCGCCTCCATCGGGTAGGTGTCGTCGCAGTCGGTGGTGACCACGACCGGCCGGTCGGGCGTCAGGACCGCCTCGCGGACGGCGACGCCGTACCCCTGCGGCTCCTGCTCGATGACGGTCGCCCCGTGCTCGCGGGCGATCTCCGGCGTCCGGTCCGAGGAGCCGTCGACGCAGACGACCTCGGCCTTCCCGTCGGTGACCTCGTCGATGTCCTCCAGCACCGTCGCGATGGCCTCCTCCTCGTTGCAGGTGCCCATCACGACGCTGAGGTCGTCGAAGGTGTACTCTCCGGCCGCGTCCGTCCCGTCGTCGACGGTCGATTCGTCCGTCGCGTCGATATCGTCCGTTGCGGCCGCCTCGCTGCCGTTCTCGACCGCGGCCGCCGAACCGTTCGTCGCGTGTGCTGAGTCGCTCATTACCCGCATCTCAGCCCGGACGCACTTGAATTTTTAGGTTTGCCTAAAACAGTGGCAGCCGGCCGTCAGGTCCCGTCGGCGAGCCAGCCGGCCACGTCGTCGCCGACGCGGAGCGCGAGCGCGGCGATGGTGAGCGTCGGGTTCATCGCGCCGCTCGTGGGGAAGACGGAGCTGGAGGCGATCCAGCAGTTGTCGAGGTCGTGCGTCCGGCAGTCCGCGTCGACCACGCCTCGGTCGGGGTCGTCGCTCATCCGGGTGGTGCCCATGTGGTGGTAGGCGGGTCCGGTCGCGTCCGGCCCGGCGACCCACTCCACGTCGGCGCCGAGCTCTTCGAGGACCGACACCTGAATCTCGTTGGCGCGCTCGATGGTGTCGAGCGCCCGGTCGCCGACCGTCCACTCGATCCGCGGCACCGGGTTGCCGCGGTCGTCGGTCCGGTCGTCCGCGAGGGTGATCCGGCTCTCGGCGTCCGGCAGCTGCTCGACGAGCCCGCCCATCGCCACGTGGTTCCCGTAGCCGTCGCGGAGCCGCTCCGCGAGCGCGTCGCCCCAGTCGTCGCCCGTGAGCGCCATCTCCACCGGTGAGGGACCGGCGTAGTTGAAGAACTCCAGCTTGAACGGCGCCTGCTCGGCGTCGGCCTCGTCGTAGAACTGGTCGCAGGCGCTGGTGTAGAAGCCGACGTGGTTCTGCCTGGTCGGCTCGTCGAGCGTGCCGCCGGCGCCCGCGAACAGGTGGTCCATGAAGAACTCGCCGACGTGGCCGCTCCCGTTCGCGAGCCCGTCCGGGTAGCGGTCGGACGCGGACAGGAGGAGGAGCCGCGGCGTCTCCACGCCGCCGGCGGCGACGACGAAGGCGTCCGCCTCCTGTCGGTGGCGCTCGCCGTCGGGCGTCGCGTAGACGGCGGCGGTCACCCGGTCGTCGCCGTCGTGTTCGAGCCGCTCGACCGGCGCGCGGTCGATGACGGTCGCGCCCCGTTCCTCCGCGCGCTCGACGTGGACCGTCGCGTCGTACTTCGCGCCGCTCGGGCAGACGGGCTGACAGGTGCCGTAGCCGACGCACGGCGAGCGGTCGTCGTACGGCTCGGAGTTGCGCGCGTTCGGCACCGAGTGCATGTCGATCCCCAGCTCCTCGCAGGCCTCGGCGAACAGCGAGTCGCTGTAGGAGGGCTCGAACGCGGGCATCGGGTGCGGCTCCTCGCGCGGCGGCGCGTAGGGGTTGTCCGACGCGCCCGCGACGCCCAGCTCGCGCTCGGCCTCGGCGTAGTAGGGGCGGAGGTCGGCGTAGTCGATGGGCCAGTCGGCGCCGACGCCGCGCTCGCTGGCGGAGTTGAAGTCGTCCTCGTGGAGCCGCATCACCATCCCCTGCCAGTGGAGCGTCGAGCCGCCGACGCCCTTCACGCGGGCGTGGTTGAGCGGGTAGAACCACTCGCCGTCGTTCTCGTGGGCGTCGCGCGCGCCGCCCACGCCCCAGACGTCGGGGCGGCCGTAGGCGGGGCGGATCGCCCGCTCCTGCCTGGCGAGTCGGTCCGCCGGGTCGAACCGCGGCCCGGCGTCGAGGATCACGACCTCGCGGTCGCCGGCGAGCCGGTCGGCGACGAGCGCCCCAGCGGGGCCGGCGCCGACGACGCAGACGTCGGCGTCGGGGACGGGCGTCCGGTCGACGTCTCGCCCCTCGCTCCCGCGCCCGTCGCCCAGGCTCTCGGCGCCGCTCACGGCGGCCCCCGCTGGTAGCTCTCGGCGCCGCCCGCGTACCCCTGCGGGTTCTCGATGCCGACGAGCTCCCCCCCGGTCGGGGACGAGTACAGCGCGAGCAGCAGTTCGTTCACGACGTAGTACCGCACTCGCTCCGCGGCCGTGCCGTCCGGGTTCTCCTCGGCCACGTCCGCGCCGAGCTCGCGGAGCAGCGCGTCGCGGTCCGCGGCCGACAGCTCCGCGACCGGCGCGCCGTACCACGAGCGAGCCGCCGACTCCACCTCGGCGACCGCGCTCCGGATCCCCTCGCCGTGGGCCGACCCGTCGAGGCGGCCGTCGAGGAACGCCTCGACGAACGCCTCGACCCCCGAGACCGCGTCGGGGTAGACGGTCCGCGCGACCGCCGTCATCGCCGTCCGGACCGCCTCGTCGCCGGGGGTCCCGTCGCCGTCCCACGCGGGCGCCTCCTCCTCGGCTCCCCCGTCGTCGGTCGTCCGACGGACGCCCAGCGCGACGCCACCGGTCGCGCCGATCGCGGCCAGCGCGGCCGCCGCGTCGCGTCGCGTCAGTTCCATGGAAGTGTTTAGGTAGCCCTAAATTCATATATCCGTCGGAGCGCGCTCGCCGGGCGATCGGAACCCCTAACGCCGGGCGCGCCCTCGCCTCGACAACCCGATCCCGTCTCCCGCACAATGACTCTGCGAACCCGGATCCGCGACCGCTTGACAGACGGCGACGGCGACCTCCCGCTGGGGCTCACGCTGCTTTGCGCGGCGATCGCCGCCACCCTCGTCTTCCCGCTGGCGTGGCTCGTCATCGAGGCGGTCGCCGTCGAGCGCGAGCGCGCCGTCGACCTCCTCTTCAGCGCCGGGACCGCCGACGTGCTCGTCAACAGCCTGCTCCTGATGGCGGGCGTCACGGTCGCGTCGATCCTGATCGGCGTCCCGCTCGCGTACCTCACCGCCCGGACCGACCTCCCCTTCCGTCGGTTCTGGACGGTCGCCGCCGCGCTCCCGCTCGTCGTCCCGAGCTACGTGGGCGCCTTCTCGTTCGTCTCCGCGTTCGGGCCGCAGGGCGAGTTCCACGAGGTGCTCGCGCCGCTCGGCGTCGAGCGCGTTCCGGAGATATCCGGGCTCTGGGGGTCGATCTTCGTCATCACGCTGTACACGTACCCGTACGTCTACCTGACGACCCGGGCCGCGCTGCTGTCGTTCGACACGACGCTCCTGGAGGCCGCCCGGACGCTGAACCACGGCCGGCTCGCGGCGTTCCGCCGCGTGACGCTCCCGACGATCCGACCCGCGATCGCCGCCGGATCGCTCCTGGCGGCGCTGTACGCGGTCTCGGACTTCGGTACCCCCTCCATCATGCGACTCCCGGTGTTCACCCGGCAGATATACGTCGAGTACAACGCCTTCGGCCGCGACTACGCGGCGCTGCTCTCGCTCCAGCTGCTCGTCGTCGTGGTCCTCGTGCTCGCCTTGGAGTGGGCCGTCCGCTCGGACCGGGAGACGAGCGGCGACGACGCGGGCCGGACCGAGGACCGCGTGTCGCTCGGGCGGCTGCGCTGGCCGGCGACGCTGCTCCCGGCCGGCGTCTCCGCGTTCGCCCTCTTAGTCCCGCTGTGGATCCTCGGCCTGTGGCTGGTCAACTCGGAGGCCGGGCGCCGCCCATCGCTCGCGTTCGAGCCGATACAGGTGCTCAACTCGGTGTCGGTCTCGGCGGCCGCCGCGGTCGTCGCCGCGCTCGCCGCCATCCCCGTCGCGTACTTCGCCGCGAACCACGACTCGCCGCTCGCGGTCGTCTTCGAGCGCGCCACGTACGTCGGCTTCGCCGTGCCCGGAATCGTGCTGGCGCTCGCGTTAGTGTACTTCGGCTCCGGCTACGTGCCGTGGATCTACCAGACGCTGCCGCTCCTGATCTTCGCGTACGTCGTCCGCTTCCTCCCGCAGGCCGTCGGGTCCGCCCGGACCTCGATCCTCCAGGTCGACCGGCGGCTCGTCGAGGCCGGGCGCACGCTCGGCGAGTCGCCGACCGGCGCGTTCCGCCGCGTGACGTTCCCGCTCACCCGGTCCGGGATCGTCGCCGGGGCCGCGCTGGTGTTCCTCACGACGATGAAGGAGCTGCCCGTCACCCTCGTGCTCCGCCCGTCCGGCTTCGACACGATCGTCACCCAGATCTGGCGGGCGCAGTCGACGGCGCTCTACCAGTACGCGGTCGTCCCGACGCTCATCCTCCTCCTCATCTCCGGGCTCTCGATGGTCGTCATCCTCACGCAGGAGGGCGGCGAAGAGGGACTGTGACGGACGCGAACGGTCCCCGCAGATACCGCGGTCCGCGTCAGCTTCCGATCCGGGCCGCTCCCGACGGTCTACCGGGTCGGCGGCTCTCGACGGTGTCGATCTGAATAGACAAACCTGCCGTGGACCGACGAGAAAAGCGGCTCAGTCCGCGGCAGACGTCTGCTGTTGGCGCGTCACGCGGAGCGAGGTGACCGTCGTGTAGAGGACCGCGAACGCGACGACGACCGCCGCGCCGATGACGAGCACCAGCCCGAGCAGTTCGAGCGTCGAGTTGCCGAGGTACGACCCCACTTCGCCGATACCCACGGCGATGGAACCGACCAACAGCATCCCGCCGAAGTACACCTTGATATCGTCGGAGTTGACGACGGCGGTCGCGGCGGAGCCGACGCGCGCGCCGAGCGCGCTCCCGAACAGTAGCGGGGCGACGATACCGAGGTTCACGCCGCCGCCCTGCCCGTAGAGGTAGCTCCCGAGGCCGCCGGAGAAGACGATCTCGAAGAGGTCGGTGCCGACCGCGACGGGCACCGGAACGCCGATCGCGTAGATCATCGCGGGCATCCGGATGAAGCCGCCCCCGACGCCGAGGAAGCCCGACAGGACGCCGGTCGCGAAGGCGACGGCCGTGATGACCCACGCGGAGACGCGGACGTCGCCGCGGAGCGTCACCATCGGCGGGATCCGAACGGTCTGTTGGATCTTCTTCGCGATCTCGGGGATCTCGTACTCGTCGAGGTCCTTGTCGGCGGCCTCGTGGTCGATACCGCCGTCGCTGTCGCCCTTCAGAGCGTCGCGGGTGACCATCGCGCCGACGCCGCCGAGCAGGACGACGTAGGCGACGCTGATGACGCCGCCGGCGAGTCCCATCGACTCGAGGTAGTAGACGCTGGCGCGCCCTGCCTCGATGCCGATGGTCGTCCCGGTGATCATGATCACGCCGAGCTTGTAGTCCACCTGTCCGAGGTCGTGGTGTTTCAGCGTCGCGATGACGGCCGTCCCGAAGACGAACGCCATCCCGCTGCCGACCGCGACGGGCGCCGGGTAGTCCAGCATGAGTAGGGCCGGGGTGACGAGGAACGACCCGCCCATGCCGAAGAAGCCGAACAGGACGCCGACGACGAGACCGAACCCGACGAACAGCGCCAACATCTCGGGGCTCGTCTCGAAGATGCCGAGTCCGCCGAGGAAGTTACTGAGCACTCGCGTCACCCCCGACCAGGAGCCGCATCAGATAGGGCCCGACGAGCCGTTCGAGGCCGCCGTACCCGACGTACAACACGAACGCTTCCAGTAGAATCACGCCGATGAGTAGGGCCGTCTCCGGATCCCACGTGGGTATCTCTAGTCCTGCCATCGACTCACCCTCCGACTTCTGAACGCGGAAATTCGCTTCTGGCACATTTCTGCTCACTCTACCCTACCTGCTTCGTGCCTATAACGGTTTTGGGCTAGCTGTACAATACTATATTCCGGTAACCTCGGCCGGAGTACCGATAACTTATACGGATAATACGGTACGGCCGCCGGCCGCGCGCTCGCCAACGCATCACACACCGAACAAAACCGTGTTGTCGACGCCCGCCGAAGGAGTTAGCATGCGGGCCCTATGCGCCACTGACCTGTCGGCCGCCAGCGAGGCGACGATCGAGAACGAGACCTGTCTCCGCTGCCTGGGTCGCATCGGCGTCCGGACGGTCCACCTCGTCACGGTCGTGTCGGGGAACGTCCATCCCGGGATGCCCGGCGTCGACTTCGAGGCGCGCCGCCGGCGAGGGCTCGACAGGTACCGCGAGGTGATCGAGGCCGCGGGGTTCGGCGTCGAGACGCACGTCGTTCGCGGGACACCGTACCGCCGACTCAACGACATCGCGGAGACAGTTCACGCCGACCTGGCGCTCGTGGGCTCGCGCGGACAGAGCCCGCTACTGAACCGGGTCGTCGGCTCGACTGCGCGAAACCTCGCTCGGACCACCGTCGTCCCGCTGCTGGTCAACCGTGTCGAGCGGGCGGCCGACGACCCCGACGTCCTCCGCGAGCACCTCTTCCGGCACGTCCTCTTCGCGACCGACTTCTCCGAGCACGCCGACCGGGCGTTCGGCGCCTTCTCCTACCTCCGTCACGCGACCGAGGAGGCGACGCTCGTCCACGTTCGGTCGCCGAAAGACGACGGGCCGGACGGCGACGTCGGCCCGGCGGAGCGGCTGGCCGAGCGGGCGAGCACGCTGGCGGGCTGGGGGATCGAGACGCGGACCGAGGTCCGCCGCGGCGACCCCGCGGAGGAGATTCTCGCCGTCGAGGCCGAGGTCACCCCGTCGACCGTCCTCGTCGGGTCGAAGGGGCGAAGCCGAATCCGGCGGCTCCTGTTGGGTAGCGTCTCGGAGGACATCGTCGCGCGGGCGGCGGGTAACGTCTTCCTCGTCCCGCCGCCTCGGGCGACGTAAGACGGGTGTCTCGCCGAACGGACCGTCACGCCGCGGTGCACCACACACCGGCGCGCCGCTACCGCCGGCATCTACGCCGCGTCCCGGATCGGTTACAGCGCCAGCGCCGCGACGGCGTACGCGATCGCGAACGAGACGCCGAACGAGCCCGCCCACGCGCCCACCGTCGCGAGGATCTTCCGCGCGTCCACCGCGTCGCGGCCCCCGACGGCCGCGCCGCTCCCGATGATCGCGCTGACGACGATCTCGTTGAACGACACGGGAACCCCGAGCAGCACCGCCAGCTGCGCGATCAGAAATGACGGGACGAGCGCCGAGATGGAACGCCGCGGCCCGAGCGACGAGTAGTCCTGCGCCAGCGACTTTATCATCCGCGGCGCGCCGGTCCACGACCCGACCAGCATCCCGAACCCGCCGCCGACGAGGACGGCCGTCGTCGACACCATCCCGACCTCGTCGAGCAGCGGCAGCAGCGGGCCGACCGCGAGCCCGACCTGACTCCCGCCCGCGGAGAACGCGACGAGCGACCCGAGCGCGAGCAGCACGCGCCGTAAGCCACCTCGCTCGTCGCGGCGCACGTCCCACCAGACGACGACGGCGACGGCCAGCGCCGCGAAGGCGGTGATAGCGACCGCGGACGCGAGCCCGTCGACCGAGAGGGTCCGCTGCGCGAGTCCGCGCACGGTCCCCGGCGCGGTCCCCTCGCCGAGGAAGCTGAACCGGACGTTCGCGAGGACGGCGCCGACGAGTCCCGCGAGGACCGGAACGCTGTATCGCTCGGCGACTCCGGGTCGCGGGAGGACCGAGGCGATACCGAAGGCGATGCCGCCGCCGACGAACGGCGTCAGCAGCCAGACGGCGCCGATCTGTTGGTACTTCGCCCAGACCGGCGTCCCCCCGAGCGCCAGGCCGACGCCGACGACGGCGCCGGTCACGGTGAACGCCGTCGCGATCGGAATCCCGGTGGTGATGCCGACCGCCATCAGCCCCGCGCCCAGCAGGAGCACGAGGATGACGCCGGAGACGGGTAAACTGATCCCGCCCACGAGGCCGCTGCCGACGGCCTCCGAGACGTTCCCGCCCTGCGTGACGGCGCCGGCGAAGCCGAAGACGCCGACCAGCAGGGCCGCGCGCATCGTTCCGATGGCGTTCGCGCCGACGGCGGGCGCGAACGGGGTCGCACCGCTCGACCCGGCGCCGATCACCCACGCCATGAACAGGCTGGCGAGCGCCGCGCCGACGAAGAGGGCGATGAGAGCGGGGTCCATGAAGCAGGCGTGTCAGTCCGCGCCCGCCGGGGCGGCGTCGCGCGACTCGCTCCGGCTCCGCCAGTACCCCTGGGCGTACGCGCCGACGAACATGCCGCCGAGCGCCCAGAGTATCGTGACGTTGCCGACGCCGAGGCTCGCGTACGCCGCGCCGGGGCAGATCCCCGAGAGCCCCCAGCCGACGCCGAAGACGGCCCCGCCGACGAGGACGTTCCGGTCGAACGGCTTCAGCCGGCGCTCGTACGGGCTCCCCGTGAGGGGCGCGGTGTCTCGGATCCGCGGCAGCAGCGCGAACGCGACGCCGGAGACGATCGCGGCCCCGAACATCACGAACGGGAGCCCGAGGTCCTCGAACAGGAGGAAGTTCACCACGACCTCCGGCCGCGCCATGTGGCTGAAGCCGAGTCCGAACCCGAAGATCAGCCCGCCGACGAACACCAGCGGCTTGAACAGCGGATGTCGGTCTGCGCTCACGCGTCGCTCCCTCCGGTCGCTCCCGTTCGCGCAGTTCGAGACGGCCGCCGCTGACGACGCACGGGCGTTCGGCGTTCGCCCTCCGAGGCGCTCGCTCCGTTCGCCCTCCGCGTCTCGCGCATCACGGACTCACCCCCAGCGCGGCGACGACCTGCGCGGTCCCGATCGCCACGGTCAGGAACGTCGCGACGCCGACGAGCGACGTCTTCGACGCCGAGCCGACGCCGCAGACGCCGTGTCCGGACGTACACCCCTTCCCGACGCGGGTCCCGATGCCGACCAGGATCCCGCCGAGGAACAGCCGCCACGGCTGGACGTCCGTCGTCCACAGCGTCACCCCGGCGACTTCGTACAGCTGGCCGGTCGTTCCGGGCTCGTACAGCGAGGTGGTGACCACGCCGGACTGGACCGTCGCGGCGAACGCGAGCGCGCCCAAGACGATCCCGGCAGTGAACACGACCCGCCAGTCGCGCGAGCCGACGTACCGCTGGAACCGCGACTGATCGGAGACGTACGACAGCGTCGACTCGAGGAACGTGCTCGCCCCGGCCGGGATGCCGGTCCCGACGTAGATGACGACGGTCCCGAGGCCGACGAGCAGCCCGCCGACGGCGTACCGGCTGATCCCGTTCGGGAACAGCTCGGCGACCGCCTGCAGCAGTACTGGGTCAGCGACCATCGGCGTCGTCAGTCACCCGCGAGCGAGTCCTGGCTGGCGGCGCAGTTGTTCGGCCCGAGCTCCAGGGTGAACGCCTCGTCGTCGTCGACGGCGTTCTGCCCGAGGTTCGTCGCGATGATGTCCTCGTAGTTGGCCGGCCGCGGCGGCATGTCCGAGAGGATCAGGTCGACGAAGTCGTCCTCGTCCATCGTGAGCGCGTCCATCTCCTCGACGAGTTCGCCGATGGGCGCCGTGTAGGTGCCGTCGTCGGCCGGGACGGCCGCGTCGCTGAAGTGCGCGCCGCCGATGAGGGTGTCGTCGGGCAGCGTCAGGACGCGCTCTTGGAGCGACTCGTACAGCAGCCGCGCGGCGTCGGGGGCGCCCTCGTCGCCCTCTTCGAGGTCGGGGCGGGCCACGCTCTCGACGAACAGCCCGTCGCCGGTCGCGAGCAGGCTCTCGTCGACGAGGTACGACGTCATCCCGGTCGTGTGGCCGGGAGTGTAGACGGTCTCGACGGTGGCGTCACCGACCGCGAACGTGTCGCCGTCGGCGGCCGTGGTCAGCTCGTCGGCGTACGTGACGCCGCGGTCGACCGCGGCCTCGGGGATGACGCCTTCGACGCCCTCGGCGTCGAGGTCGCGCACGCCCGAGATGTGGTCGGCGTGGATGTGCGTGTCGATGGCGTAGTTCAGTTCCACGCCGAGCTCGTCGGCGTCGTCGAGGTAGCGATCGGTGAACGCCCGCAGCGGGTCGATGATCGCGGCCTCGCCGTCGTCGTAGAGGAGGTAGCCGAGACAGCCCGAGGAGGGACGCTGGTACTGGAGGAGCGTGCCGGCGCCGTCGTACCGCTCGACCTCGACGGCCTCGTAAATGCTCGCCCAGCCGTTCATCCCATCTTCGAGGTGGTCGACGTCGTAGCCGCGCTCCGCGAGCGTGCCCGCGACGTACTCGCTGGCGCCGCCCTTCGCACAGAGGACGGTCACCTCGCGGTCGTCGGGGATCCGGTCGAGGACGTCGTCGTCGATCTCGTCTTCGAGGAACTCGAAGTACGGGACGTTGATCGACGTGACGTTCTCGCCGTCGATACGCCACTCCTCGTAGTCGGACTGCATGCGCGTGTCGAGGATCGTGACGTCCTCGCCGGCGTCGATTCGGTCCTTGAGCGATTCCGGAGCGACGGAGTCGACGTCGACGTCCGGAGTCGGGAAGTCGTCGGCATTCATGTTTCGCAGTCGTTCATACCGGGCCGACGCACAAAAGTATTTTCATAGTATTTCCTTTTCTGAGCAATACTACCTCCCGACGGATCCAGATATACGCGGGCAGGTCTACCGTCATTACCCTTGTAAACCGTCTAAACCGGTTTCATGTTATACAGTAGTTAGTAGAATTCTCAAGAACCGACACAGTTTTACTTCATCGGGGGGTATTGTGCGCTAGCTCCAATACAGACACCGGAGCAGACACACAATGAGTGCTGAATTCGACATCGCGGAGACGCTCGACGTGAAAGGCGCATCGTGCCCCATGCCAGTGGTGAAGACCAAGTCCGCCGTCGACGGCCTCGCGGAGGGCGAGGTCCTCGAAGTGATCGCGACCGACCCCGGCAGCATGAGCGACATCGACGGGTGGGCCGACGGCACCGCGGGGGTCGAACTCCTCGAGCAGACGGAGGGCGACGACGTGTACAAACACTACGTCCGCAAGACGGCGTGACGATGAGCACGGACACATCCGAGACCCCGGGCGACGACGCGCCGACCGAGGACGCGCCGACCGAGGACGCGCCCTCCCGCGCGGAGCTGGCCGCGCGCGTCGACGAGCTCGAGGACGCGCTCGCCGAGGCCACCGCCGACGACGACACCAAGAAGATGAGCATCATCGCCACTAAGGGGACGCTCGACATGGCGTACCCGCCGCTCATCCTCGCCAGCACCGCGGCCGCGTTCGGCTACGAGGTGACCGTCTTCACCACCTTCTGGGGGCTCGACATGCTCCACGAGGAGCGGTCGAAGAACCTCCAGCTCAGCTCCGTCGGGAACCCCAACATGCCCGTCCCCAACGCCGTCGCCGCGCTCCCCGGCATGGACCGCGTGACGACGAAGATGATGGAAAAGCGGATCACGGACAACGACACCGCCACGATCGAGGAGCTCCTCGAGACGAGTCTGGAGATGGGCGTGGAGTTCCAGGCCTGTCAGATGACCATCGAGCTGATGGACTACGACGAGGACGACTTCTACGACGGCGTCACTACCGGCGTCGGCGCCGCGACCGCCATTCAGGACATGGCCGAGGCGGACATCCAGCTCCTCGTCTGAGCGCCGCGAAGCGACCGTTCGGTTCTGTTTTCCCCGTCCGCCACCGGCGGCGGCTGCCCCCGACACCGTCTCTCCGGACGCGAACCGGTAGCGACCGGATTCGCCCCGTCGCGCCGCGGACCGGCGGACGCGCCGGTCCGCGGGCTCACTCACTCCGCTCGCGGCCGGCGCGCTCGCGACCGATCGCGCTCGCCACCGCGAGCAGGTAGCCGAGCCCGTACTGGACCTCCGGGTCGCGCACGCCGCGGAGCAGCCCGACGGCGCCGACCCGCTCCGGCGGCTCGCGCTCCGCCTCGCCGACGCCCTTCAGCAGGGTCTCGACGCCGTCGCGGGTGTCGTCGTCGGCCGCGGTCTGCGCCACCTCGCCGAGCGCGGCGCCGGTGCCGGCCAGCGACGCGACCATCTCGTCGTCGAGGGCCGCGGTCGCGAGCGAGCCGACCTCTGCGATCTCGGCCAGTTCGTCGAGCGTGCCGCTCCGTTGGAGCTCGAGCAGCGTGTCGAGCGCCGCTCGCAGGTCGTCGCCGTTCTCGCCGACCGCCTCGGCCAGCGCCACGGTCTCGTCGGTCGCCAGACCGTCGGCGGACTCCGCGAGCGTCGACCCCGTGGCCGAGAGCTCGCGGACCATCTCGTCGGAGAGCGCGCTCTCGCCCAAGGAGAGCACGTCCAGCAGCTCGTTGACGGCGTCGAGCCGCTCCACGAACGCGGCGACCGCCTCCGGATTCTCCGCGATCGCCGCCTCGAGGTCGGCCGACTCGGGTGCTTCCGTCTCGGACATGGTCAGAGCAGCCCCCGCGCGGTGAGCCAGTAGGACTCGTTGTACGCCAGCTTCGACCAGTGGAGCTTCTCCGACGGCGGCGCGGGCGACGGCGGGCGCTCGTAGTCGAACTCGACGAACGAGGCCGCGTCCATCCCCGTCTCGATGAAGCACAGCGTCTTCCCGTCGTACGTCGCCGTGGCCGGGCGTCCGCGGACCTCGCTGGCGAGGCGCTGTCCGACGACGCCGGCCTGGTAGTGCGCCACGCTGCCCGCGTTCGGGACGCCGGTGTCCGCGGTGTCGCCGAGCGCGTACACGTTCTCCGCGGCCTCGGCCTCCAGGGTGTGCTTGTCGACGTCGACCCAACCGTCGTCGCCGAGCCCGGCCTCCTCGATCAGGTCGACGCCGCCGTGGGGCGGGATCGACACGAGGAGGTCGTAGTCGAGCTCGGTCCCCTCCATCGACGTGATCGTCTCCGCCTCGGGGTCGACCGACTCCGCGTTGAAGAACGTCTCCACGGCGATGTCCCGATCCTCCATGATGGGGCGGGCCCACTCGGCGATGTGGGGGTTCCCGTGGACGCGCTGGATCGGGTACGTGTAGGTGATCCCGATGTCCTCGCGCAGACCGCGCTCGCGGAACCAGTCGTCGACCATGAACACGAACTCCAGCGGCGCCGCGGGACACATGTGGGGCGTCCCGACGACGCTCAACACGATCTCGCCCTCGGTGAACTCCAGCAGCTCGTCGCGCAGGGCGGTCGCGCCCGACTCGCTGTAGTAGTCGTGCCCGCCCTCGGCGAGCCCGGGGATACGCTCGGGTTTCAGCGTCGACCCGGTCGCCAGCACGAGGTGGTCGTACTCCACTGTCGGCGCGGTCCCGTCGAACCGGAGTTCCCGTGAATCCGTGTCGATCTCCGACACGCGGCCGATCCGGAGGTCGACCGCGTCGTCGATCAGCTCGTCGAGTGCGCGGCGACCGTCCGCCGGTTCGCGCTTACCGAACGGGACGTACAGCCAGACGGGCTTGTAGACGTGGTCGGGGCCGTCGTTGATCAGGGTGACCTCGACGTCGCCCGCGTCGATCTCCGGACCGAGCCGGTCGGCGAGGTCGTTGGCGAGCACGGAGCCGCCGGTCCCGCCGCCGAGGATGACGATGCGTTCGGTCATGCTTTCTCCACGTAGAACGCGTTGTGGTCGTCGAGCTCTTCGACGGCGAGCAGTTCGTTGCCGGCCTCCTCGGCCCACTCGGGGACGTCGGTGAGCGACCCGTCGCTGTCGCTCAGCAGCCGGACGACGTCACCCGACTCGGCGCTCCGGATCGCTCCGATGAGGTCCATCAGGGGGCCGGGGCACGCTGCGCCTCTGGCGTCGACGGTCTCTTGGGGTTCGATGTCGGTCATGGCGGTCTCACACCCCACAGTTTCGCGGGCGGCCTATTAGTCTTGTGCGAGCATTCCACAATTCTAAAAATTCCATCGACCGGTCAGCGCCGAACGGTGACGGTCGCGACGGCGGTGGTCGTGCGGCTACCGATCGAACACCAGCGCGTAGTGGTACGGCGACAGATCGGCTCGCCGGTCGTACTCGAGCGGCGCGGCGCTGCGAACGGCCGCCGCCGTCTCCTCGGGGGACATCAGCACCGCCGTCGGCGGTCCGCGGGGCTCGCCCCCGGCGGCTACTCATCGGTTCGGGCCCGCCACGCCGCCGGGAGCCGGGCGTAGACGACCGCGTTGTCGACGAGCGCGTCGACCGGGACGTACTCGTCGGGCGCGTGCGCGGTGTCGGTCCCGAGCGAGAACTCGACCGTCGATATCCCGGCGTTCCGGAGCTTCTTGGCGTCGCCGCCGCCCGTCGCGCTCCGCCTGAAGACGCGGTCCCCGGTGACGCCCGCGGCCGTCGACGCGACGGCCTCGACGAGCGGGCCCTCGGGGTCTTCGGCGGTGCCGACGCTCCAGAAGACGTCGGCGATCGTGATCCCCTCGCAGTCGGCGACGCACTCCCGGATCCCGGCGAGCACGTCGGGCGTGTGGACGCCCGCGGTGAGCCGCACGTCGACCTCGGCGCGCGCGGAGCCCGGGACGGCGTTCACCGCGTCGCCGCCCTCGAAGACGCCGAGGTTGATCGACGGGTACCGGAACAGTTCCCGGGCGGCCGCCTCGCCCATCGACGGGGCGTAGTACGCGACCGACTCCTCGACGATCGGCTCCATCTCGGCGCCGATCGCCAGCCGCTCGGTGCCGAACCGATCTCGGATCCGCTCCACGGCGGCGTAGAGCCGGTCGACGGCGTTGACGCCGAGGGCCGGGCGGGAGCCGTGCGCCGCCTCGCCCGCCGCTTCGAGCGTCAACCAGATGCTGCCCCGGTCGGCGACCGTGACGGAGTGACGCCCCGCCTCGCAGGTCGGCTCGCCGATCACGCACGCCTCCGCGTCGAGCACACCGGCGTCGAGCAGCGCCGGGAGGCCGGCGTCGCCGCCCACCTCCTCGTCGCTCACGAGGGCGAACAGGAGGTCGACGGGCGGCTCGGTATCAGTCGCGGCGAAGGCCTGGAGCGCGAACAGCAGCGACGCCACGGCGCCCTTCATGTCGGTCGCCCCCCGGCCGTAGACCCGGCCGTCGGCGCGCTCGCCGAGCGGGTCGCGCGTCCACGCGTCGGCGTCGAACGGCACCGTGTCGAGGTGCCCGTTGTACAGGAGCGTGCGGTCGGCGTCGCCGGGGACCCGCACGAGCAGGTTCGGCTTCGCCGGGTCGACGGCGACCCGCTCGACCTCGACCGGGAGCGGGTCGAGGAACCGCTCGACGGCGGCGGCGATCTCCCGCGTGTCGCCGGGCGGGTTCGACGTGTCGACGGCGAGCAGGTCGAGGGCCAGCGAGACCAGCGCCTCCCGGTTGGCCCGCACGTACTCGGCGGGGGCGTCGCCGGCGGGCGCCGACCGCGACGCGCTCGTGTCTTCGGCCATACCGTCCGGTTCGGTGCCCGGCGATTTAGCTGTTTTGTACATATTGCACAATATGCTGCGGCGGGAGGGGGTCGCCAGCTCACGCCTCGGGATCGGGCTGCGCTGTCCGGTCCTCGCTCCCGTCCGGTTCCTGACCGTACCGGTCCTCGAACTCCTGAACGAGCCGGCCGACGGTCGCGTACCAGCTGTTGAGGAGCCGCCGCATCTCGCGGGCGATCGCCTCCGGCGCCCGCGGCCGGTACACGTAGTAGTAGCCGCCGTGGTCGTAGTTCACCTGTCGCCGGACGACGAGGTCGACCTCGACCAGTCGCGAGATCGACCGGTGCGCCGTCGACCGCTCGCAGCCGAGCCGGTCCGCCACGTCGTCGACGGTGAGCCCCTCGTCCGCCCGCTGGAGCGCCCGGAAGACTGCCCGGTCCCGGTCGTTGAGCCCGTGGATACACTCCAGCACGTCCGGCCACTCCATGTCACGTTCGAGGTCCTCGCGCACTGACGCGGTCATCGTACCGGGCTATAGGGCGGCGGAGGTGGTTAAAGATGTTCCCGAACAGCACAAGACTATCTCTCCCGCGTTGACACAGACGCGCTTCGGTCGGCGTGTCGCTCGGATTCTCGGCGTCCTATCCAAAGGGTATTTGCTACGTTGGCCCAAGACGATACACGAATGACGCTTCCGATCGACCCGACCCAGATCGACCCGGACGACATCGGCGAGCAACAGACGACCCTCGAAATGGACCACGAGGAGGCGATCGAACACGTCCGCGACGTGTTCACCGACGCCGGCTTCGGCATCCCCGTCGAGTTCTCGCCGTCCGAGATGCTCAACGAGAAGATCGACGCGGGTCGCGACCCCTACTACGTGCTGGGCGCGTGTAACCCCGAGGTCGCCGACCGCGCCCTCGACGCGACGGACAACAAGCTGGGCGCGCTGATGGCCTGTAACGTGGTCGTGTGGGAGGAGGAGCCCGGCACGCAGCGCGTCTACCACGTCTCCATCATGCGCATCGCTCGACTCGTGGGCATGGCGCCGGACGACGACGAGATGGCGGACATCGTCGCCGACACCGGCGAGATCGTCGACGAGGCGTTCGCGAACCTGTAAGGTCGCGTCGCTCTCGCCCCGCCCTGCCCGCCTCGCGCCCGTCCTCCGTTCCGATTCCACACCTACTTATTCGCGACCGACGACGACCCCGTATGAACCTCGCCGATTCGCGCGTCCTCGTCACCGGGGGCGCCGGGCTCGTCGGGAGCCACCTCGCGGCCGCCCTGCTCGACCGCGGCGCGACCGTCCGCGTCGCCGACGACCTCTCGAAGGGGACCCGCGACCGCGTCCCCGACGGCGCCGAGTTCGTCGAGGCGGACGTGACGGACCCCGACGCCGTCGCCCGCGCGGTCTCCGCCGACCTCGACGCGGTCTTCCACTTCGCGGCGTACACCGACACGAACTACGACGACGACCGCGCGCTGTTCGAGGAGAACACCGCGATGACGTACAACGTCTTGGAACGGATGCGCGAGGTCGGCGTCGACCGGTTCGCGTTCACCTCCTCGTCGACCGTGTACGGCGAGGCGCCGCGGCCGACGCCCGAGGACTACGCCCCCCTCGAACCGATCTCGATGTACGGTTCCGCGAAGCTCGCGGACGAGGCGCTGATCTCGACGTTCGCGCACTCCTACGGGATCCAGTCGTGGGTGTTCCGGTTCGCGAACATCGTCGGCCCGCGCCAGCGCGGCAACGTGATCCCCGACTTCGTCCAGAAGCTCGACGACGACCCGACCGAACTGGAGATCCTCGGCGACGGCCGCCAGGAGAAGTCGTACATGCACGTCACCGAGTGCGTCGACGCCATCCAGCACGTCGTCGAACACGCCGCCGACGACCTGAACGTCTACAACCTCGGGACGCGGACGACCACCTCGGTGACCCGGATCGCCGACGTCGTCAGCGAGGAACTGGGCGTCGACCCCGCGTACAGCTACACGGGCGGCGACCGCGGCTGGACCGGGGACGTGCCGAAGATGCGGCTGTCGATCGAGAAGCTGTCCGCCCTGGGCTGGGAGCCGTCGATCGAGAGCGACGAGGCGGTCCGGCGGAGCGCCCGGGAACTCATCGACGAGATAGTCGAGTAGGGAGCGGTCGACCGCTGCGGAGCCGGTCGCGGCTCCGGCCGTCGCCCCGGGCGACGAGACGGCCCCGCCTGGTCACGCCCGCTCGTTCGCCGGTCGGGGGTCGCCGTCGAACGCGTCGACGAGCCGCTCCGGGAGCGCCTCGGGCGAGAACACCGAGACGAGGTCGCCCGGCTTGATCCGCGTGTCGCCGTTCGGCGCGATGTGGTCGCCGTCGCGCTCGATCCCCACGACCAGCACCTCGTCGGACAACAGCCCCCGCTGGTTGGCGGTCTCAAGCGAGAGCCCGGCCACGTCGGCGCTCTCCGAGACGGTGAACTCCACGACCTCCCCGCCGCCGACGACGGTCTGGAAGTCGGTCACCGCCGACGGGGCCCGGTCCTCCTCCGGGGCGAACTCGTGGTACGGCTGGAACGTCTCGTCGAGGACGATGTCCTCGCGCTCGATGGTCACCCCGGCCGAGGAGAGCTGCTGCGCGATGCGGTTGATGTCCGTCGTGTCCTCGCCGACGGCGGTGACCACGAGGTTCTCCTGCCCGGCGAGGAGCTCTCGGACCTGGGTCACCCCCGGGGTCGACAGCGCCTCGTTGGCGAGCGCCGACCGCTTGCTCACGGGGGCCGTACAGGTGAACTGCGTCGTCACCTTCCCGTTCGAGTTCTCGTAGTCGATGTCGGCGTGGTACCCCCGGATGACTCCCTGCTCCTCCAGTCGGTTGATGCGGTTGCGGACCGTCGCCGGAGTGACGTCCACCTCCTCGGCGATCATCGGCGCGGACGTGTCCCTCGCGTTCATCCCCAGGTAGTAGAGGATCCGACGGTCGATCTCGTCGGGGCGGTAGGTCATGGCCCCAGCTACTGGCTATCCGGCCAAAGACGTTTTGCCCCTCACACGACGACGCCCCGTGCCCGAGGGGGGTTTCGAGAAACGCGGATTCGAAACATCTCAAATACGTATACCGTACTCAAACGAAGTAATTTTTTGTGGTTCAAAAACCAAAACGTCGCGTATGGCGTCGGATCGCAGCCGCTCCCCGTTCGAACGGCTCAAAGAGCACTACGACCACGAGGAGCTCGTCTGCCCGGCGTGCGGGTTCGAGGACGAAGACGGCGCGTGGGACGCCGAGGCCGACGGGGCGGACATCGTGTACACGCACGCCTGTCCCCGGTGCGGCGCGGAACGGGAACACACGCTGGAGCTTTCGGACCGCGAGACGGCCCTGGAACACGTCGAAAAGCGGCAGTGAGCCGGCGACCGTCCCCGGAGGGTCCGCGCCGACGCGGTCAGTTGCCCTCGGTCGACGTCCCGTCGGCGGGCGCCTCGGTCCGCTGTCGACCGGTCAGCGAGCGGTAGACGGGGTAGAGGTAGTCCTCGATCGGCCCCTGGACGCCGCGGTCGCCCGCGTAGACGATGACCGGGACGCCCGCCCCGTCCGCGAGGTCGATCACGCGGTCGGGCGTGCTCCCGAACACCCAGCGCCTGAGCCTGCGGGTCCGGGTCGCGCCGATCACGAGGATCCCGCCGTTCTCGGCGGCCGTCTCGACTAACCCCTCCGCGACGGTCGCCGCCTGGACGTTGTGGATCTGTACCTCAGGGGCGTCGGAGAGGCCGGCGACGGTCGCGTCCGCCGACTCCGCGCGTCCCCCGCCGCCGTCGGGATTGACGCTGACCACGTGGAGCTCCGCGCCGTCGCGCCCGAGCCGCTCGACCATCGGCAGCAGCGCCTTGTGGTGCGGGCCGCCGCCCGCGCCGACGTTGACGACCGAGGCGTCCGTCTCGTCGGTGAACCCGCGCACGAACATCACGCCGCAGGGCGCCTTGTACTCGATCGTCTCGGCCACGTCGGTGTGCTCCTCGGGATACCCCATCAGGATCTGGTCGACGTCGCCCTCGCGGGCGGTCTGGAGGATGTCGAACGCCACGTCCTGACAGATGTGGCCCTCGACCGTGTAGTCCGCGTCGAGGTCCTCGCCCGCGAGCAGCTCCTCGATCCGGGTCACGCGGCTCTCCGCGGTCTCCCGGACGACCTCCGACGGCGTCTGCTCCGGTATCTGCGTGACGTTCAGCACGTGGATGTGGGGCGTGTCGTGCTGGAGCTTCCCCAGGGTATCGGCGAGCCTGATGTATCGCGCCGCCCTGTCCGGGCGGGCGACCGCGACGAGCACTCGGTATCGGTCTTCGTCGGTCGCCTCGGTGTCCGCGCCACCGGCCGTCTCCTCGGCGGCCGGCTCCGGCTCGACCACCTTCTCGAACAGCTCGTCGACGGCCGGCGCCCCGCCCCACGACAGGTACGCGACCAGCAGCGCCCCGACGAGGACGACGCCGACGAGGACGCCCTTCAGCGGGAGGTTGTAGATCAGCCCGAGGTTCGCGAGGACGCCCGCGATCGGGACGAGGGGGACTCCGGGCACCCGGAACCCGCGCTCGATGTCCGGGTAGCGCCGCCGCGAGTAGATGAGCGCGAGGTTGACGATCGAGAGCGGCAACAGGAGGTTCAGCGTCGCGAACCCGGTCAGCGTCGTCAGTCCCAGCTCCGTGATCGCGAGGGAGCCGACCACGGGCAGGGGAACGCTGATCTGGAACGGGAGGACGCCGCCCTCCGCCGGGAACAACATGATGAACGCGACGATCAGGAAGACGATGGTGCCGGTCGCGGTGGCGATGCTCCAGAACGGCGTGTTGTACTCCGGATGGATCCGCGAGAAGGGTCGGGGGGCCTGCCCCTGGCGGCCCATCAGCGAGCCGATCCCGCTGGCGGCGAGTATCGAGGCGTTCGACGCGCTGACCATGCTGAAGATGGCGCCGGCGACGATGAGCGACCGCCCGACGGGGCCGAGGAAGCCGGCGGCGACCTCGCCCATCGCGGTCTCGCCCTCGCGGGCGATGACCTCCGCGGGGACCGGCGAGTTGACCATCGCGACGATCACCAGCGCGTACAGGACGGTGACCGTGACAATCGACGCGGCGATGGCCCGCGGGACGGTCCGCTTCGGCTCGATGATCTCGCCGGCGCTGGCGGCGATGGCGGAGAAGCCGAAGAACGTGATGAACGCCAGCGCGGCGATCGACACGATCCCCACCACGTCCGTCGTGAAGCCCGTCGCGAAGGTGCCGACCGCCGTCGACGGGCCGCGGAACGAGAACGCGCCGCCGATGAACGCCAGCAGGACGGCCACCTTCGCCCCCGTCACGAACAGTTGGAACATCCCGCTCTCCTCTGTCCCCCGGGCGTTCAGCGTCCCGAGGAGCAGCGCGGCGAGCACTCCCGTCGTCCCGTGCGGGAGGACGTGGAACGCCTCCGGGAGCACGAACCTGAAGAACCACTCGTCCATCGTCGCGAGGTAGAACGCCGTCGTCCCGGTGTAGCCGAGGAAGAGCATCGCGCCGATGGCGTAGACGAGCGTGTCGTTCTCGAAGGTCCGCGAGGAGAACAGGTATCCCCCGCCGTTCTCGGAGTAGATCGAGGCGAACTCCGAGTACCCGGCGGCGGTGATCCCGGCGATGACGGCCGCGATGACGAACGCGATGACGGCGCTGGAGCCGATCGCCGCGACGGCGGTGCCGGAGAGCGAGAAGATGCCGGCGGCGATCATCGTCCCCAGGCCGATGGCGAACGCGATCTTGAAGTCCAGCGTCCGGGTGTGCTCAACCATCGGTGCGAAGGAGCGTCCGGCGTACCAGTTGTCCGCGTCGACCGATCGCGTCGTGCCGTGGTCTCGCCGCTATGCCGTAGAACATGGTTACCTCCTGGTCTGAACCCCGGAGACAAAATATCTCCCGGTACGATTTGCCCATGAGTGGTCCAGTCGGAGCGGAAATTATCGATTCGAAAACGGGTCGGCGGCGCGCGCCGCGGCGGACCCGAGGGCCCTCCGTCCGTTCGAGTCCGCGGCACGGTTCGGAAGGGCCTTTTAACCCGCCCGTCGAACGGACGGTATGTTCAGGCAGCTCCGGTCGGAGGTCGAGGCGGCGCTCGCGGACGCGCTCGCCGAGCTCGACCTCCCGACCGACGACCTCGGCATCGAACGCCCGCCGGACGACATGGACGCGACGCTCGCCTCCAGCGTCGCGTTCCGGCTCGCGGGCGAGGTCGGCGACGCGCCGCCGAACGTCGCGGCGACCGTCGCCGAGGCGGTGTCGGTCGCGGACGCGGACTACGTCGGGCGCGTCGACACCGCGGGGCCGTACGTCAACTTCCACGCGAACGAGCGCTACCTCGCCGACACGCTCGACGCGGCGGCCGTCGATCCGGCGTACGGCGCGCTCCCCGACCGCGACGCCTCGGTCGTCGTCGAGCACACCAGCGCGAACCCGACCGGCCCCGTCCACGTCGGCCGCGCGCGCAACCCCATCGTCGGCGACGCCGTGGCGAACCTCCTGGCGTACGCGGGCTACGACGTCGACCGCCACTACTACGTCAACGACGCCGGCCGGCAGATGGCGGTGTTCACGTGGGCGTACGAGCGGTTCGACGAGGCCGACCTCGACGCCGAGCCCGCCCGCGACCGCGCGGAGTACGACCTCGTGCGCTACTACCGGAAGGGGAACGCCTTCTTGGAGGAGGCCGACCCGGACGCGGTCGAGGCCGCGGAGGAGGAGATACAGGCGATCCTCCAGGGGCTCGAGGCCGGCGACGAGGCGACCTACGAGCGCGTCGGCGAGGTCGTCGACGCGGTGCTGGGCGGCATGAAGGAGTGCCTCGCCCGCCTGCCGGCCGAGTTCGACGAGTTCGTCAAGGAGACGCGGTTCATGCGCGACGGCTCGACGGACGACATCGCCGCGCGGCTCAAGGAGACCGATCACGCCGTCTACGAGGAAGACGCCTGGCAGCTGGAGCTCGACGAGTGGGGGATCGACAAGAACCTCGTGTTCCTGCGCTCCGACGACACGAGCCTCTACACCACCCGCGACCTGGCCCACCACGAGTGGAAGTTCGACAACTACGACCGCGCCGTCACCGTCCTCGGCGAGGACCACAAGCTCCAGGCCGACCAGCTCGACGCGACCCTCGAACTCCTCGGCAACGACACCGACCGGCTCGGCCACGTCATCTACTCGTACGTCAACCTCCCCGACGGGAAGATGTCGACGCGGAAGGGGACGGGCGTGATGCTCGACGACCTCCTCGACGAGGCCATCGACCGCGCCCGCGACGCCGTCGAGTCGCGGATGGACGACCGCATCCGCGGCGATGACCTCACCGACGAGGACGTCGAGCGCATCGCCCACCAGGTCGGGATCGGCGCCGTGCGGTACGACATCGTCTCGAAGCAGCCCGCCAAGGCGATCACCTTCGAGTGGGAGGACGCGCTCGACTTCGAGGCGCAGTCGGCCCCGTTCGTCCAGTACGTCCACGCGCGCTGCGCCGGCATCCTCGACGAGGCAGCGGCCGAGGGCGTCGACGTGCCCGGCGTGACCGCCGACGCCGACGGCGCGGTCGATCCCGACGCGCTCGACGTGGACGCGGGCGCGTTAGAGACCGAGGCGGCCCGCGACCTCCTCCGGGAGGTCGCCCGCTTCCCCGCCGCCATCGAGGCTGCGGCCGACGACCTGGAGCCGCACACGATCGCGACGTTCACCCGCGAGTTCGCCGACGCCTACAACGCCTTCTACCGCGAGTGCCCGGTCGTGACCGCCGAGACCGACGAGCTCCGCGACGCCCGCGTCGCCGTCGTCGCGGCCGCGAAGCACACGATGGCGAACGCGCTCGACGTGCTGGGCGTCGAGGCGCCGGAGTCGATGTAGCGCGGCGAGACGGTCGCTCCCGGGGGTATCGTCAGGTCAAAGCTTACTTACACGCACGCGACCGTATTTCGGACAATGAGTAGCGACGCACAGGAGGCGAACGAGGACCGCCGGAAGTACGAGTTCCGCAAGGTAATCGAGGAACTCAAAGACTACGAGGGCTCCGGCACCCAGCTCGTCACCATCTACATCCCCGAAGACAGGCAGATCTCCGACGTGGTGGCCCACGTTACCCAGGAGCACAGCGAGGCGTCGAACATCAAGTCCAAGCAGACCCGGACCGCCGTTCAGGACGCGCTCACCTCGATCAAGGACCGACTGCGCTACTACGACACCTTCCCGCCCGAGAACGGACTGGTGATCTTCTCCGGCGCCATCGACGCGGGCGGCGGCCAGACCGACATGGTCACCCGGACGCTGGAGTCGCCGCCACAGCCCGTCGAGTCGTTCCGATACCACTGCGACTCGGAGTTCCTCACCGAGCCGCTCGAACACATGCTCGAAGACTCCGGGCTCTTCGGGCTCATCGTCTTGGACCGCCGCGAGGCGAACGTCGGCTGGCTGAAGGGCAAGCGCGTCGAACCCGTCAAGTCCGCCTCCTCGCTCGTCCCCGGCAAGCAGCGGAAGGGGGGTCAGTCCGCACAGCGGTTCGCCCGTCTGCGCTTAGAGGCCATCGACAACTTCTACCAGGAGGTCGCGGGGATGGCCAACGACCTGTTCGTCGACAGGCGCCACGAGCTCGACGGCATCCTCGTCGGCGGCCCCTCGCCGACGAAAGACGAGTTCCTCGACGGCGACTACCTCCACCACGAACTTCAGGACAAGGTCCTCGGCAAGTTCGACGTGGCCTACACCGACGAGTCCGGCCTGAAGGACCTCGTCGACGCGGGCCAGGAGGCGCTCGCGGACCAGGAGATCGTCCAGGACAAAAACGACATGGAGGAGTTCTTCGAGAAGCTCAACACCGGGCAGGAGGCCACCTACGGGTTCGAACAGACCCGCCGGAACCTGATCATGGGGTCGGTCGACCGCCTGCTCATCTCCGAGGACCTCCGCTCGGACGTCGTCGTCTACGAGTGCCCGAACGGCCACGAGGAGTACGAGGTGGTCGACGCCCGTCACTCGACGCCAGACCACGAGTGTAGCGAGTGCGGCGACGAGGCGACCGTCGAGAAGCGCGAGGACGTCATCGAACACCTGATGGCCATCGCGGAGCAGCGCGGCACCGAGACGCGGTTCATCTCGACGGACTTCGAGAAGGGCGAGCAGCTGCTCGACGCGTTCGGCGGCATCGCGGGCATCCTGCGCTACTCCACCGGCGTGTAAAGCCGCTCTCCGCGACGGGGCGAAACGTTACTGCTGTTCCGGTTCGACCGGCGTCGCCGCGACCTCCAGGCACGCGCAGGCGTCGGACTCGGGGTCGAAGCAGTCCGGACACTCCGGCTGGCGGTCGATGATCGTGTCGAGCCGCTCGGCCACCGTGTCGTCGATGACCGCCTCAAGCTCGCGGGCCTCCGCCTGGAAGTCCTCGACCGCGAGGACGTTGGCGAGGAAGCGCTCGATGATACAGTACGTCTGGAGGGCGTCCCGCGCGCGGACGATGCCGTCGTCGGTGAGGCGCACGCCCTTGTACTTCTCGTGTTCGGCGAGCCCCCGCTCTTCGAGCTTGCCGATCATCTCGTTGGCGCTGGCCGGGCTGACGCCGAGCGCGTCGGCGATCGACCCGGTCGAGGCGGGCCCGTCCTCCTGGTCCTGTACGACGTATATCGTCTTGAGGTACTGATCTGCGGTGTTCACGGCTGTCCTCCGTCGGCGCTCGTCGGCGACTCGTCTGTCCGGTTCATCGGCGCTCCATGACCTCCGTGACCTCGCGCACGCCCTCGGCCTCCTCGTCGCGGATCGCCGTTAGGGTCGCGATCAGCTCATCGCGGTCGATCGAGAACGCCGCGTCGGAGCCCTCGATCGCCTCGATGAGGTCGTCGTAGAACTTGTAGGCCGTCTCCTCGTTGCACAGCTGGTCGTACAGCACGTCGTCGAAGTCCTCCGGTCGCGTCCGTCCGTAGCGGGCGTCGACCAGCGACTCGATCTCGTCGAACGGGACGCTGTCGACGCCGAGCCCCTCGATGATCGCCTCCAAGCGCTCGCGGTGGTCGGCCGACTCCTCGGCGGCGTCCGCGAGCAGCGTCTCCACCTCCTCGTCGAGCTCGGCGTCCAGCTGCTGGTAGTGGCGGTGCGCTCGCGCTTCGACGACCTCTTCGAGTACGATGCCGATCTGGAGCAGTCGCGCGAGTTGGTCGTCGGAGGCGACCCGCTGGCTCACGCTCACCGCGACCACCCGAGACGGCGCGATACGCGGGTTCGCATACCATCGACTCGGGCGTCGTCGGTCTTAAGCGGTTCCCCTCGCGCGCCGGTCGCGGAGTCGGCGCGTCGGGCGTCGGAAAAATCCGTTCGGCGGGCGGGCGGCGAGCGCCGACCGCTTACTGGAGGCGCTCGAAGACGAGCTCCTCGACGTCGTCGCGGAACTCGTCGACCGCGATCTCCTCGAGGACGGGCACGAAGAAGCCCTCGACGAGCATGTTCCGGGCCGTCCGCGAGTCGATCGAGCGGCTCTCGAGGTAGAACAGGTCCTCTGCGTCGACCTGCCCGACCGTCGCGGAGTGGGAGGCCTCGGTGTCGTGGTTGTGGATGATCAGCTTCGGCGACGCGTCCGCCTCGGCCTCGTCCGACAGCATCAGCGTGTTCTCGCGCTGGTAGCTGGAGGTGTTCCACGCGTCCTCGCCGACGTCCTGGACGCCCTCGTAGACGGAGCGGGCGACGTCGTCGAGCACGCCGCGGGTGACCAGGTCGGCGGTCGTCTGCTCGGCCTGGTGCCACACGCGGGCGTTGATGTCGAAGTGCTGGTCGTCCGTGCCGAAGAACGTCCCGACGATCTGGCTCTCGGAGCCGTCGCCGTTCAGGTCGGTCTCGATGTCGGAGCGGGTGAGCTTCGAGCCGAAGTTGCTCTCGATCCAGTCGATCGTCGCGTACGTGTCCGTCACGCCGCGCTTCAGCGAGTAGGTGTACGCGTCCGAGTCGAGGTTCTGGAGCGAGCCGAACTGGACGTTCGCGTTCTCGCCCGCGACGACCTCGACGAGGTTCGAGAAGTACCGGTCGTCGTCGACCTCGGCGTCACCGGTCTCGATCGACTCGAGGATCGTCACCGACGAGGACTCCTCGGCGACGACGAGCGTCTGGCTGAACAGCGAGCGGGAGTTCATCTCCGCGCGCACCGTCACGTCCTCGACGTCGACGCCCTCGGGGACGTAGACGAACGTCCCGGTGGTGAAGAGCGCGACCGAAAGCGCGGTGAGGTAGTTGTGTTCGGGGTCGAGGACTGAGCCGAAGTTCGCCTCGATCACGTCGCCGTACTCGGCGAGCGCCTCGGTGAACGGCAGGACGACGACCTCGTCGTCGCCCGCGGTCCGCTCGGTCTCGTCGGCCTGGTTCAGCGGGTCGACGAGCGCCTCGAAGTCCAGCGCCTCCAGGTCGGTCCAGCGGCGCCCCGGCGTCTGGATGACGTCGGGCAGCTCCGCGGTCTCCAGCGCGGCCAGCGCGTTCAGTCGGGTCTCTAAGAGCCACTCGGGCTCGTCGCGTTCGTCGGCGATGCGTCGTACCGTCTCCTCCGAGAGGCTCTCGATTTGCTTCGTGCTCATGTTATCCGAGCGAACCCTCCATCTCGAGCTCGACGAGCCGGTTGAGCTCGACGGCGTACTCGATCGGCAGCTCCTCCGTGATCGGCTCGATGAAGCCCGAGACGATCATCTGCTTGGCGTCGTCGTCGTCGAGTCCGCGCGACTGGAGGTAGAAGATGTCCTCGTCGCCGATCTTGCCGACGGTCGCCTCGTGGGCGACGTCGACCTTCGACTCGTTGATCTCCATGTACGGCATCGTGTCCGACGTCGACTCGTTGTCGAACATCAGCGCGTCGCACTCGACGGCCGTCGAGGAGTTCTCCGCGCCGTCCGCGATGTGGACGAGGCCGCGGTAGTTGGTGCGGCCGCCGTCCTTCGCGATCGACTTCGACTCGACGGTGGACTTCGTGTTCGGCGCGTTGTGGTACACCTTCGCGCCGGTGTCGATGTCCTGGCCCTCGCCCGCGAAGGCGATGGTGATGTGGTTGTCGGAGGCGCCGCGCCCCTTCAGGATCGTCGAGGGGTACAGCATCGTCGCCTTCGACCCCATCGACCCCGAAATCCACTCCATGCGCCCGCCCTTCTCGGCGATGGCGCGCTTCGTGTTCAGGTTGTACGTGTTCTTCGACCAGTTCTGCACGGTCGAGTACTGGACGTGGGCGTCCTCGCCGACGAACACTTCCACGCCGCCCGAGTGGAGGTTGAACGCCGAGTACTTCGGCGCGGAACAGCCCTCGATGTAGTGGACCTCGGAGCCCTCCTCGGCGATGATGAGCGTGTGCTCGAACTGGCCCATCCCCTCGGAGTTCATCCGGAAGTACGCCTGTACGGGCATCTCCACGGTGGTGTTCTCCGGGACGTAGACGAACGAACCGCCGGACCAGATGGCGCCGTGGAGCGCCGCGAACTTGTTGTCGCTCGGGGGGACGCACTTCGTCATGAAGTGCTCGCGGACGAGCTCCTCGTGCTCCTGGACGGCCTTGTCCATGTCACAGAAGATGACGCCCTTCTCTTCCCACCGCTCCTGCATGTTCTGGTAGACGATCTCGGACTCGTACTGCGCGCCGACGCCCGAGAGCGCGTTCTTCTCGGCCTCCGGAATGCCCAGCTTGTCGAAGGTGTCCTGGATCTCCTCCGGGAGGTCCTCCCAGCTGTCCGCGCCGCCGCGCTTGTCGATGTCCGGGCGGATGTACGGCACGATCTCCTCGACGTCGACCTCAGAGAGATCGGGCTGCCCGGGCCAGTCGGTCGGCATCGGCATCTCCTGGAACTGCTCGAGCGCGCGCAGGCGGCGCTCCAACATCCACTCCGGTTCGTCCTTGTCCTCCGAGATGACGCGGACCGTCTCCTCGGTGAGGCCCTTCTCGCTTTTGAAGGCGGACTTCTCCTCCTTCTTGAACTCGAAGCGAGCCTCGGTGTCTGTCTCCTTGAGGTCGTCCTGTTGTGAACTCATAGTGTATTGTTACGGATTCCCGTGTTTAGGTGTGTCGCGTGCCCGCATTCGGTTACGCCGCCTCGAAGGCGTCCTCGCGGACCCAGTCGTACCCCTCGTCCTCCAGCTTCTCGGCGAGCTCCGCGCCGCCGCTCTTGACGACTTCGCCGTCGAGCATGACGTGAACGTGGTCGGGCTCGACGTAGTCGAGGATGCGCTGGTAGTGGGTGATCTGGAGGATCCCCGTGCCCTGCTCGTCGCGGAGCGCGTTGATCCCCTTCGAGACGTCCTTCAGGCGGTCGATGTCGAGCCCGGAGTCGATCTCGTCGAGCACGGCGACGCTCGGCTCCAGCATCGCGGCCTGGAGGACCTCGTTCTGCTTCTTCTCGCCGCCGGAGAAGCCGGCGTTGAGGTACCGCTGCATGAACTTCTCGTCCATGTCGAGCAGCTCCATCTTCTCGGAGAGGATCTCCTGGAACTCGGCGACGCCGATCTCGCCGTCGTCCGCGGGGCCCTCCATCGGGGAGGTCTCGTACCCCTCGTCGTCGGCCTCGGCCGACTCCTCGTCCTCGTCCTCGAACAGCTCCTCGCGCTCGTCGGCCTTCGCGTTGAGGGCCTGGCGGAGGAAGTTCGTCATGGTGACGCCCTCGATCTCGGCGGGGTACTGGAAGCCGAGGAAGATGCCGAGCGCGGCGCGTTCGTTCGGCTCCAGCTCCAGGAGCTCCCAGTGGTAATCCTCGTCGTCGAGGTCGGCGTCGATGTCGGCGACGTCGTCCTCGTCGAGGTGGAGGGAGACCGACCCGTCGGTCACCTCGTAGGCCGGATGGCCGGCGATCACCTTCGCCAGCGTCGACTTGCCCGAGCCGTTGGGACCCATCAGCGCGTGGATGTCCCCGGACTCGACGGTCAGGTCGACGCCGCGAAGGATCCGTTCACCGCCCTCTTCGGCCACTCGTGCCCGAAGGTCGTTGATTTCGAGAGTTGCCATTGTGTTCTCGTGCCTCGTGTGCGAACAGTGGGCGTTGCGGGGGTTAACGGTTACGCATCTCCGCCTCAAAAATCGCAGATCGACCAAGAAATTTTCTTCCGATCGAAAAGTGCTTTCGACGACCGGCGTTTCGCCTCGCCGTCGGTCACATGAACGAGCCCAGCCCCGTCTGCTCCTGGCCCGTCTTGACCTCCTCCCACGACATGCCGAGCGCCTCTATCACGCGCTCTATCGGTCCTTTGAGGGTCTTGTCGAGCATCTTCTCCCAGTCGACCTCGAACTCGTCGGGGACCTGGTCGGCGTACTCGAAGCAGATCACGTCCGGGTCGCGCTTGAACTCGCCGTAGAGGTGGTCCCGCTGGGGGTCGAGCCCCGCCTCGTCTTCCATCCGCGCCCAGAAGTCCGGGTGGACCTTCTCGATGTAGAGCCGCTTCGGCTTCGACCCGCTGCCGAAGTTCGTCCCGAGCATGAGGTTGGCGTACTTCGCGCCGCGGACCTGGGCGGTCGGGGTGTCGTAGGCGTCGAGCTTCTTGCCGATGCCGCCGGGGATCCCGACCTCGTCGAGGTCCACGTCGCCGTCGAGCACCCGCGCGATGACGTCGACGAGGTACCCCTTGACCTCCTCCATGTCGTCGTCGATGTCGTCGCCCGTCACGATCGTCTCGATGACGTTCTGTTGGACCTCCTTCGTGATGCCGGCGATGTCCGAGCGCTTGTACTCGAAGCCGGTGATGTCGATGTCGTCGACGTCTTTCCCCTCCTTCCAGACGATGTGGCCCGCGTACCGCTTCTTTTTGCCCGCCTGGAAGAACCGCCGGTAGAGCTTCTCGAACTCGATCTGGAAGCGGTGTTCGCTGGCGTTGAGCTCCTCGCGCGCGAAGTCGTCGTAGCGCTCGTTGATGTGGTCCTCTATCTCGAAGGAGGTCTCTATCGCCTCCTCCTTCGACATGTCAGAAAGAGACAACATTACCGAATCGGTATCTCCATAAGCAACCTGGTAATTAAGCTCTTCAGCGGCCTCCTCGGTAAAGTCGATGACTTCGCGACCGGTCGCTGTGACGGCTGCTGCGCCCTCTTTGTCGTAAAGACGGAACCGATCCCACCCCGTCACGCCGTAGAGTGAGTTCATAATAACCTTGACAGCTCCCTGCTGCCGGTCGTACTGCTCGTACGGCTCGGTGCCGGGGTCGTGGTCGTTCCGGAGCGCCTTCTTCTCCTCGCGCTCGGAGAGCAGCTCGTCGACCATCTCGCGCATGATCCCGTCCGGCTCCTTCCGGAAGTGGGTCCCGTTGGGCGCGACGTACGTCTCGCCGTCGTACTCGTCGGGGTCGACCTTCGTCTCCGGGCCGGCGTTGATCGTCACCATACACATCGGGTAGAGGCTCTTCAGGTCCTGGACCGTCACCATCTCCTTGACGCCGGTGATCGGATCGAAGACGGCGCCGCCCTCGAACTCCTCCGACTCCTGCTGGCCCTTCGTCGGGAGCGCGAACTTCCCGAACGCCTTGTGGAGGACGTACATGTCGACCGTGTCGCCGGGCGTCGGCGCGTCCTCGATCTTGCAGCCGACGAAGGTGCGCACCTCGTCCCAGAAGGCGATCACGTCCTGCTTCCGGTCGATCTCGACGCACAGCTCCACGTCGCGGATGCTGTACTCCAGTAAGCGCTCCGGGTCCTGCTCCCAGAGGTCGCCGATGTCGCCCGTGTAGCGCTCCTTCCCGACGCCGAGCTCGCGCTCGCCGACCGCGTCGAGCCGGTACGACTCCAGCTCGGTGAACATCGTGCGCTTGTAGGCGTACAGCAGGTCGAAGACGACCCGCCCCTTCACGTCCGGACCGCCCCACCCGGAGCGCCACACCTCGCCGATCCGGGAGAGCCGGTCGACGTCGAGGTCGTACTGGCTCCCCTCGTCGAGCACCTCCAGCCGGTCGAGGACGTACGGCGCGTCGAAGTCCTCGAAGTTCCAGCCGGTCAGGAGGTCCGGGTCCGTCTCGTCGATGTACTCGACGAACGCGTCGAGCATCGCGGCCTCCTCCTCGAAGGTGCGGACCCGGAAGTCGAGCTCCCCGTCGCCGCCGACGATCCCCTCGTAGTCGGGGAGGTCCGCCGGCGGCGGGATGTCGGCCTCGGGCGCGTCGTACAGCCAGACGACGTACTCGTCGTCGTAGGAGTCGTGGCTGGTGAGACAGATGATCGGCTCCTCGCCGTCCTCGGGGAAGCCGCGCCGGTCGTCGACTTCGATGTCGAAGGTGTTCACGCGGAGGTCGGCGTCGACCTCGGCGGGTTCGAGGTGGCCCTCGTGGACCTGTATCGTCCCCTCCCCGTCGTCGAGGCGCCGCTCCTCGACGCGGATCCCGCCGTTGATCCCGTTGTCGATCAGGAAGCGGTTCGGGAACAGGATGTCGGCCTCGAAGCTCGTCTCGAAGTCGTCCCGGATGTTCCCCACGTCGCGGGGCGTCCGGGTGACGATCCGGGTGAGCGGCTCGCCGCGGATGCTCTCGAAGGGCTCGCCGTCGGGGCTCTCCTCGCGGGTCCCGATCACCACGTCGTACTCCTCGACGGGGTCGCGGTCGAGGTCGGCGGTGGGCACGTAGAAGTACGGCTCGACGCCGAGCACGCGGAGGTGTTCGACGACGTCGTGGTCCGGGTCCCCGTCGACGTGTTCGGCCTCCCCGTCCACGTTCTCGGCCGGCCGCCGACCGAACACGTGGACGACCGGGTACTCGTCGCTCCCGTACCCCTCGACGGCGTAGTCGATCTGGGTGATCATCAGCTCGACGGTCCCGGTCGACTCCGGGAACTTCGCCTCGTCGACGTCGACCACGTCGCTGACGTGCCCGCGGCCGCCGCCGGCGACGACGGCCGCCTCCTGGGCGGCCAGCTCCTCCCGTTCGGTGTCCGTGTCGCCGTCGGCCCCGTCGCCCGCGTCCCCGGTCGACGAGAAGTCCGACAGCCCCGACTGAGTCATATCCGTCCTTCGGCGGCACCCGGCTAAAAAACTCGGCTTTCGGGTGCGGCGAGCTATCCCGCCACGGAAAGGCATATAATGTGTGATGACTTACCACGGTCCATGTCTTCGGACCCACGCTCCGAATCCGAGGTGGCTCGCCCGGCCGACTCCGACGCGGTCGACGCCGAGGTGGAGGCGTACGAAGACGACGGAAACGTGGTGCTTTTCGACGCCGCGAACCCCCTCGCGTGGGTCGAGGCGAGCCGAACCGTCCGGCTCGCCGACGCGGTCTGAGAGGGTTCGGCCCTCGGTCCCGCCGCGCCGATCCCGTCCCCCGTAGCCGCCGCGCTCGGACGGAACCCATTTGCACCGGCGCGGCGTACGACCGGACGTGTTCAGCCTCGACGAGGACGACGAGGGCGAGATCTCGGTCGGCGAGAGCTCCGACGCCGAGCGGGAGATGACGCCCGACATCCCGAAGGCGCCCTCGGTGAAGTCGTTCGACGACGGCGGCGACTTCGAGGGCGCGAGCGACGTGGACCGGGACACCCTCCGCGCGTTCGTCGTCGCCGTCATCTACGCCAACGCCGCCGTCCTCCTCGTCGCGCTCGGCCCGATGGTGTGGTTCTTCGAGGGCTGGTCGCGGATCGGTCCGGCCCTGTTCGTCGTCGGCCTCTTAGCGGGGGTCCGGACCTACCAGACGTATCGATCGTGGAAGCGGTCACGGGACGAGGCCGAGCCGGACGCCGACTCCGACGACACGGTGACCGAGGCGGACGACCGCGACCCCGACGAGACGCCCCCGGAAGCGTAATACCCGGCGAGGGCCCTCCTCCGATCATGCAGACGGTCCGCGACGGCGACGGCGAGACGTACCTCCTCGTGAAGCGCTCCGCCGAGTCGAGCCGCGTGCGGGACCCGGCGACCGGCGTCGAGCGCTACGTCGACAACGACGACCTCCGGGTCGTGGAGGGCGAGTCGCCGCTCGCGACCGCCGCTTCCGGCGTGCCGGAACCGGTCCGTCGGACGCTCGGCGCGGTCCGCGACGACCGGTCGCTCGGCCTGCTCGCGGTGGTCGTCGACGAGGGATCGATCGCCGCCATCGACCTCCTCGACGCGGCCGACATGTGCGAGTCCGACCTCCACGGCGCGCTCTCCGAGTTCCGCGCGGCCGGCCTGGTCGGCGAGGCCGAGGTCGCCGGACGGCGCGGCTACGAGGCGACCTCGGTCGCGGTCGAGGCGCTGGCGCTGCTGCGCGGCGAGTCGGCGGACGACGGCGGCGCCGAGTCGGACGACGGCTGATCCCGCCGGCGTCGAACGGCCGACGCCGACAGAAAGCACTTGCCGGTCGGCCGACGCCCCTCGCCCATGGCGCTCCGACCGAACGGGCGCCTCGGCGGCGCCCTCCTCGCGGTCTGTTGTGGTCTCCTCGCCCCGCTCATCTCGGAACGAGTCCTGGCGCATCGCCTCGGCCTGGCCGGACCCCCGGTCGCGTACGGGTTCCTCGCGCTCGCGGGAGTCGGTGCCGTCGCCGCCTTCCGGTACTCCTCGGCGGACTCGTGGCGGTACCTGCTCGCGTACGCCGGGCTCGCCGTCGCCGTCGCCCTCGGTACGTTCGCCTATCTGCTCGGGCAGGCCGGGGCGTGAGCGTCGCCCGCTGCCTGGGGAAGAGATACGAACGGCCGCCCGTCGGAGTACGCGGAGGGCGGTCCTGCGGGACTGCGGTCAGTCGTCGGCGAGCGACGCCGCCTCGATGTCCGCCGCGTCCTCCCGCCGGACGGTCGAGCGGTTCGAGCGCGGGTCCTTCTCGACGGTGACGAGCTCGTCGGCCGCGCCCACCAGCTCGTCGTCGTGGCTCACGATAACGATCTGGCGCACGCCGAAGCCGCGCATCTCCTCGACGAGTCGGACGAGCCGAGAGACGTGACCGGAGTCGAGGAACACGGTCGGCTCGTCGAGGATGAGCGGCGGGGTCGGCGCCGCTCCCTCGATCCCCTCCGAGAGCAGCCGGTAGATGGCGCAGCGCAGCGAGAGGTTGAACAGGGCGCGCTCGCCCCCGGAGAGCTGCTCGGGGTCGAGCGGCTCGCCGTCCTTCTGGTAGACGGTGAGGACGTACTCACCGTCGAGCTCGATGTGCGAGTAGGCGTCGTTGCCGTAGACGAGCTCGAACGTCTCGTTGAGGGTGCGTTCCAGCTCGGTGACGTTGCGCTGGCGGAGCTCCGCGCGCAGGTCGCCGTACATCGACTCAAGCTCGCTCGTCTCCTCGTGGAGGCCCTCCAGCGCGGCCACCCGCTCGCCCAGCGCCTCGCGCTCCTCGCGGAGCTCCTCCAGCTCGCGGAGCTCGCCTTTCACCCCGCCGATCGCGTTCTGGAGCTCCTCTCGGCGCTCGCCGAGGCGGTCGAGCTCCTCGGCGACCTGTTCGAGGTACCGCTCGGCCTCCTGCTTCCGCTCCCTCGCCGTCTCGACCGCGGCCTCGTCGACGGCGTCCGCGAGCTCGTCGCGCCGCTCGCGCTTGTCGGCGAGCCGGTCGCGCCGCTCGTTGTTCACCTCTTCGAGGTTCTCCCGCTTCTCGCGGCGGCGCTCGATCTCGTCTTCCGCGTCCGCCACGGCGGACAGGCGCTCCTCGATCGCCGTCACCGCCTCGCGGGCGTCGTCGATCTCCGCGAGCTCGGACTCGAGCTCCTCGACGCGCGCCGCGGCCGCCTTCGCCTCCTCGCGCTTCTGGGCGGCTACCTCGCGCGTCTCCTCGGCCTCTTCCCTGAGATCGGCGGCACGCTCGCGCTTCTCCTCGGCCGTCTCCCGCTTTCGGTCCGCCGCCTCGCGCTTCTCCTCGACGCGCGCTTCGAGCGTCTCGACCCGCTCGTCGATCTCGTCGAGCCGGTCGGCGGCGCTCGCGAGCCCGTCGAGCTCCGCGATCCGGTCGTCTAGGTCGCCCTCGCGCTCGCGGGCGTCCTCGAGCTCGGCCTCCAGCTCCGCCACGCGCTCGCGGTCCTCTTCTATCCCGCTGGCGTGCGGCGAGTCCTCGACCGGCTGGCCGCACTCGGGGCACTTCCCGGCCGCGAGCAGCTCCTCGGCCTCCGCGACGCGCTCGCGGGCGTTCTTCAGCTCCGCCGACAGCTCGGCGATCCGCTCGCGGACCTCGCCGCGCTCGTCGCGCAGCGCGTCCCGCTCGTCGGCGACGCCGTCGCGGTCGACGTCGGCGTCCGCGGCCGCGAACCGCTCGCGGAGTTCGTCGGCCTCCTCGCGGAGGTCCGCGACCGACGACTCGGCCTCGTCGGCCTCCGCCGCCGTCGCCTCGGCCTCGTCGGCGAGGTCGTCGGCCTCGGCCTCGACCTCCGCGGCGCGCTCGGTCCGGTCGTCGGACTTCCCGGCGAGGTTCGTCGCCTGATTGCGGAGCCCCTCGGCGTTCACCCGCTCGTCGTCGAGCCCCTCGCGGACCGTCGCCTCCCGCTCGTCGAGCGCCGCGCGGCGGTCGGCGATCGCCTCCTCGGTCGCCGCGTCGAGGCCGGCGTCGTCGAGCCGATCGTCGATCTCGGCCTCGATCTCGTCGATCCGCTCGCGCGTCTCGCGGATCGCGTCGCGGTGGCCGTCGCGCTCGCGCTCGGCCTCGCGGATCGCGGCCTCGATCTCGCCGATCTCCGACTCGACCGCCTCCAGCTTCTCCCGCTTCTCCGCGTGCGTCGACAGCGTCTCGGCGGCCGCGTCGCGCGTCTCCTTCGCCTGCTCCCGCTGTGTCTCGTACCGGTCAATGTCGTCGGTGACCTCGCCCAGTTCGCCCTCAAGTTCGTTGAGCCGCGCGTGGAGGTCGCGGTCCTCCTTCGCGGCGATCTGCTCGTCGAGCTGGTCGAGCCGCCCGCGCCGGTTCTCCAGCACGTCCTCGACGCCGAGCCTGGCGTCGCCGGCGCGCTCGCGGTACTCCTCCAGCTTCCCCAGCTGGAGCAGGTCGTCGATCGTGTCCTGCCGCTCCCGCGGGGTGGCGTTGATCAGCTTGTTCACCTCTCCCTGCCGGACGTACGCGCAGTTGACGAACGCCTCGGCGTCCATCCGCAGCAGCTCCGTGACGAACTCGCGGACCGCGCGGGCGCCGTCACGCGTCACGTCGCTCCCGTCGGTCGATTCGAGCGTACACTGGTGGTCGATCCGGCCGTCGTACGACTTGAGCCGCCGCTCGACCCGGTAGGAGACGCCGTCGTGGGTGAACCACAGCTCGACCTCCGTCTCCTCCTCGCCGTTCGTGATCACGTCATCGAGGGTCCCGTCGAGCGCCTTAGAGCCGTACAGCGCGAAGAAGCAGGCCTCCAACAGCGACGACTTCCCGCTGCCGTTGAGCCCGTGGATGACGGTGACCCCCTCGGTCAGCCGCAGGTCGGCGTCGCCGTACGGCTTGAAGTTCGCGAGGCGGACGCGGTCGAACTTCACAGGTAGTCCTCCATGGAGACCTGGCCGTCCGGCGACGCCGAGTCGGCGTCCGTCGCCTCGGCGGGGTCGGCGTCGGACTCGTCCGGCTCGGGTTCGCCGTCGTCCAGTTCGTCGTCCGGTGCGTCGCCGTCCAATTCGTCGCCGCCCTCGGCGTCATCCGATTCGGCACCCGGTTTGCCGTCGTCATCCTCGTCGGTCTCGGCGTCGGGCTCCACGGCCTCGAACGCGCTGAGGTCCCCGTCGAGCCGCTCCTCGACCCGTCGCTTCACCGTCTCGCGCACGTTCGCGTCGGGGACGGTGTCCTCGCGGACCGCGCTTTCCACGTCGCGCGCGGCGGTCGACAGCGACATCTCGTTGAGGCGGTCGCGGACGGCGTCCTCCGGGTCGGCGAAGCTCACGTCCACCTCGCCGTCGGCGTCGACCTCGCGCCTGTCAGTGACGCGCGCGATGAGCGCGCCCTCGTCGGTCGCGAACTCCTCGACGGCCGCGGGCGTCACCGGGTCGCCCTCCCCGGTGACCTCGACGTGGACGACCGCCTCGGCGAGGTCGTGCTCTCGGACGCGCTCGCGGACCCGCGACTCGCCCTCGCCCTCGCGCAGTTCGACGGAGACGAAGACGAACGGGCGCGTGTCGAGCGCGCGGCGTCGGATCTCGACCCGGTCGTCGCCGCCGGCCGCCTCGGTGTCGAAGACGACGACGTTGTAGCCGCGCCCCTCGCGCTCGCTGGCGCTCGCGCGCTCGGTCGAGCCCGGGTACGTGACCCACGTCCCGGCGACCCGCGCGGTGTCGGGCGTGTGGTTGTCGCCGAGAAGCATCGCGTCGAAGTCGACGTCGCTCTCGGTCAGCACGGTCTCCGTGTCCCAGTCGGCGTAGCCGAACGGCTCGAAGAGGCCGTGCGCGACCAGGGCGGCGTACTCGGCGTCGTGGTCGGCGAACGCGTAGTCGAGGTCGTCGCGCCGCGAGACGGGGACGTGGTCGAGGCCGTAAAAGGCGGTGTCGCCCACGACGACCGGCTCGTCGCCGAGCCGGGTCGCGAGGCCGAGGCGCTCGAAGAGGTCGAGCCACTGCCCGCCCCGCGTCGACTCGTGGTTGCCGACGACCGCGAGGAACGGGATCCCCGCGTCGTCGAGCCGGCGGAGGACGGAGATGGTCCCCATCAGGTCGCCGAGTTCGGGCCGGCGGTCGTGGAAGAGGTCGCCCGCGTGGACGACGGCGTCGACGCCGTCGTCGACCGCGTCGTCGACCACGGCCTCGAACGCGTCGAGGAAGTCCTGGCGTCGGACCGGCGAGTGGTACTGCGAGTACCCGACGTGGGTGTCGCCGGTGTGGATCACCCGTGTCATCTGTCCGCGTCTTGGCCGGTGTCCGGCTTAGGGATTCCGGGGCCGGAGCGGAAGTGGTCGCGCCCGTCGCCGCGCCGCTCGGGGCCGCCGGCGTCGGCGTCGCCGTCCCGGCCGGGGCCGTCCGCCGCGCGTCGGAACGCCCGGTACGCGGCCAGCGCCTCGCGCCCGCGCTCGGCGGCGGCCTCGTCGTCCGCGCGCTCCGCGGCGTCGACCGCCTCCGCCAGCCGGTCGAGACCGACGGCGTCGACGAAGCCGGCCGCCCGGCGGAGGTCGGCGCGCGCGGCGTCCGCCTCGTCGATCACGGCGACGTACGGGCGCCTCGCGGTGTCGGTGCGCGTCGCGAGCGCGGCCAAGGCGCGCTTGACGGCGGTAGTCGAGACCACGGGTCGACTGGCGCGGCATCGGTGATAAACGGTCGCGGACGCTCCCTCGACCCGACGGACCGCGGCGCGGTCCGAACCCCGCCTCAGATCCCCAGCGAGTACAGCCGCTTGCGCGCGTCGGTGAAGGAGAACCGGGAGTCGACGACGCCCTCCTCTTCGAGCCGCGACAGGGCGTAGCGGACGGTCCGTGGCGGGAGCAGCGTCTCCTCGGCAAGCTCGCTCTGGGTCAGCGTGTCGTTGTAGTCTAACACCTTCGCGACGAGCTTCGCGCTCGGCGGCAGGTCGCGAACGGCCGCCCAGCGGTCCGCGGTCCCGTCCTCGGCGGTGACGGCATCGGTCGTGCTCATGCGTACCTCGATCGATCGCATGCTGGATAATAATATTTACTATCACATTTCATTACTATTGGGCATTCATGTGCCTCGGTCCGACCAGTCCGTCCGGCGAACCCCCCGCGCGTCGTCGTCTCGCAGACGATACTGGCGGCATCGTGCCCCCACCCGAAGCCTCTTATCCGCGAGACGCTTTAATAAGCACAATGAGCGACACCGTCGACGACGTCGATATGCCCTACGACGAGGGAGCGGCGTCGAAACAGGAGAAGATCGACTCCTTGCAGGAGCGGCTCGACGTCTTAGAGTCCCAGAACGAGGAGATGCGCGACAAGCTCCTCGACGCCAACGCGGAGAACAACAAGTACCAGCAGAAGCTCGAACGGCTCACCCACGAGAACAAGAAGCTGAAGCAGTCCCCGCTGTTCGTGGCGACGGTCCAGGAGATCACGCCCGACGGCGCCGTGATCAAACAGCACGGCAACAACCAGGAGGCGCTCACCGAGGTCACCGACGAGATGCGCGAGAAGCTCGACCCCGACGACCGCGTCGCGGTCAACAACTCGCTGTCGGTGGTCAAGAAGCTGGAGAAGGAGACCGACGTCCGCGCCCGCGTCATGCAGGTCGAGCACTCGCCGGACGTCACCTACGCCGACATCGGCGGACTCGAAGACCAGATGCAGGAGGTCCGCGAGACCGTCGAGATGCCGCTCGAACACCCCGACATGTTCGAGGACGTGGGCATCACGCCCCCGAGCGGCGTCCTGCTGTACGGGCCGCCGGGGACGGGCAAGACGATGCTCGCGAAGGCCGTCGCCAACGAGACGGACGCGACGTTCATCAAGATGGCCGGCTCCGAGCTGGTGCACAAGTTCATCGGCGAGGGCGCGAAGCTGGTCCGGGACCTGTTCGAGGTCGCCCGCGAGAACCAGCCCGCCGTCCTGTTCATCGACGAGATCGACGCCATCGCCTCGAAGCGGACGGACTCGAAGACCTCGGGCGACGCCGAGGTCCAGCGGACGATGATGCAGCTGCTCTCCGAGATGGACGGCTTCGACGAGCGCGGCGAGGTCCGGATCATCGCCGCGACCAACCGCTTCGACATGCTCGACCCCGCGATCCTGCGCCCCGGCCGCTTCGACCGCCTCATCGAGGTGCCCAAGCCGGAGACCGAGGGCCGCGAGATCATCTTCCAGATCCACACCCGCAACATGAACCTCGCCGACGGCGTCGACTTCGGTGAGCTCGCCGAGCTGACTCCCGACGCGTCCGGTGCCGACATCAAGGCGATCTGTACGGAGGCCGGGATGTTCGCCATCCGCGACGACCGCACGGAGGTCACCGTCGACGACTTCCTCGAGGCCCACGAGAAGCTCCGCCAGGACGAGGAGACGAACGCCGACGACTCGCTGGCGTTCGCCTGATCGCGTCGCGGCCGCTCAGTCCTTTTCCGACCGTCCGCTCCCGTCGAAGCGCCCGTTACAGCGCAGCGACGACGAGGTACGGCGCGACGAAGACCAGCAGGAACACCAGTCCGACCGCGATCCCGTAGCCGGCGCCGACGCCGGTGAGCGCGAGCCAGCCGTCGTCGACCGACGCATCGATGTCCATGTCGGACCCACCGCGGGCCGAGACTTAAATCCGCGCGTCGCGCCGCCGAGGGCGTCGCGGCGACCGTCGGCTCGCCGGCTCGGTCACACGTCGCCCGCCATCGCGCGGAACAGCCCGTCGGCGAGCGCGTCGCGGTCGACGACCTCTCGCTCCCCCTCTCCGGTGGGGTCGACCTCCGGTTCGATCGTCCCGCCGCCCATCCGGGAGTGCCCGCCGCCGTTCCCGTTGTCAACGTCGTCTAACACCGACGCAATCGCGTTGCCCATGTGGACCCGGTCGTCGCGCGACCGGCCCGAGAGGTGGACGGTCTCGTCGCGCTCGCCGATCACCACGACGGCGCTGACTCCTTCCAGCTGGATCAGCTCGTCCGCAGCCTGCGGTATCGCGTCGACGTTGTTCACGCCGCCGACGTCGGCGACCGCGAACGACCCCTCGATCCGCCGCCCCGCGATCGCCCGGGCCTTCACCTCCAGCACCTCCGCGTCGACCGCGGGGTTCGCGATGCGGTCGAGCCGGTCCTGGTCGACCCCGGGGTAGAGGTAGGCGGCCGCCGCGAAGTCGGGCTCGCTGGCGCCGACGGTGAGGTGTTTCGTGTCGGCCAGGATCCCGTACAGGAGGCCGGTCGCCGTGTCCGTCGACAGCGTCAGGTCGCTCGACGTCTCGCTGGCGTGTTTGTCCGGCGGGACGGGCACCGCGTCGTTGTCCCGGAAGTACTCGGCGACGACCGACGCGGTCGCGCCGTAGTCCGTCCGCACGTCCGTGAACAGCTCGCCGGCGCCGTCTCCCGGATGGTGGTCGACGACCGCCGTCGGCAACACGCCGTCGGCCCCGGCGAACCCCCGCGGTTCGTTGTGGTCGACCAGGACGACCGACTCCGCCGCGAGGTCGCTCACGTGCTCGATCGGTTCCAGCTCGAGGTCGAGGACGGTCCGGAACGCCCGGTTCTCTTGGTGGCGGATCTGTCCGGGGTACTGGACGGTGGCGTCGACGTCCACCTGGTCGGCGAGCGAGGCGACCCCGACCGCGGCCGACATCGCGTCGGGGTCCGGATTCGGGTGCATCA
Source organism: Halorubrum sp. ARQ200 (assembly GCF_005435115.1). NCBI lineage: Archaea > Methanobacteriati > Methanobacteriota > Halobacteria > Halobacteriales > Haloferacaceae > Halorubrum > Halorubrum sp. ARQ200. The sequence goes on from NZ_SGTZ01000009.1 coordinate 112,934, forward strand.
ACACCGTGATCTCGTCTTCGGCGGCCAGCAGTCGGCGGAACTTCACTCCGGCCGTCCGCCGGGACCGAAGCACGATCAGGCCGACGCCGACCGCGATCAGGACGACGAGCGCCGCGGCGACGGCGAGCTCGGGATGCTCCCGGGCAATGGTCGCCGCCTGCGAAAACCGGTCGCCGACCGCGCTCATCGCTCGCATGCGTTGTGGCGAGTCGCTCCCGACACATGAAGCTTCGTCACCGTTCCGACCGACCGGAACCGACGGAACCCCCCGTCATTCCGGAGCTGTGTGACGGCGCGCCGCGATTCGACGGGGCGGTCTACTCGCACCGCGCCCGGAACGCGCGAACGGCGTCGCGGTACCCCGACCGGAACGTCGGGTGAGCGAACTCGTAGCCGAGCTCGCGGAGCAGCGCGTTCGAACACCGCTTGCTCGTCCGGATCCGGCGCTCCGCCGCCGCGGAGAGGTCGCCGGCCGCGATCCGCTCGTCCTTCGACAGCTTCTCCGGGCGCGGGACGCCGCAGGCGTCGGCGAGCCAGTCGGCGAACGCGTGCTTGTCGACCGGCTCGTCGTCGACGACGAGAACGGCGCGGTCGCGCGCCCGGTCCGTCTCCAGCAGGTGCCGGATCGACCCCGCGGCGTCGTCGCGGTGGACCATGTTCAGGTACCCGGCCGTCACCGGTCCCTCCACGTACCGCTCCAGGCGGTACCGGTCGGGGCCGTACAGCCCCGCGAACCGGACGACCGTTCCGTCGACCCCGGCGTCCGCCGTCCGCTCGGTCGCGATCCGCTCCGCCTCGGCGAGGACGCGAGTCTTCTCGGTGGTCGGCTCGACCGGCGTCTCCTCGTCGACCCACCCGCCGTCGTGGTCGCCGTACACGCCCGTCGAGGAGGTGTACACCAGCCGGTCCGGCGGCGACGCTCGCGAGCCGTACTCGTCGACGACGTTCGCCAGGCCGTCGACGTACACCGCCCGCGCCGCGTCGGCGCCGCGCCCGCCGGAACTGGCCGCGAAGACGACCGCGTCCGCGTCCGGGAGCGCCGAGAGCGACGCCGGATCGGTCGCGTCCGCGCGGACGGCCTCGACGTCGGGGCCGACGGCGTCGACCGCGTCGAGCCCCGCGTCCGACCGCCGGACGCCGGTCACCGCGTGACCGCGGGCGTCGAGCTGGTCCGCCAGCGCCAGCCCGACGTACCCGCAGCCGACGACGACGACCCTCATGGCTTGCGTCGCTCGATCACCGCGAGGATCTCGGCGAGCTGGCCGAGCGTCATCCTCGTCCGCCCCTCCAACGCCTGCTGGACCTCCTGGCCGGTGAGGTCGGCGTCGATCTTCGCGGCGATCGCGTCGACGTCGAGGACGGCGGTCGCCATCCCCATCAGCAGGTGATCGCGCACCTCGGCCACCGTCGCGTCGGCGTCTCGGTCCGGGTTCGCCGCCGCGAGGACGGCCGCCCCGTCCGCGAGCCAGAGCGACGCGACCTCCCCGTCGCGGAGGGCGCCCGCGTCCGCCTCGCTCAGCCCGACCTCTCCGACCAGCCGGTCGGGGTCGACCGCCGCGGCCGCCTCCGTCACCATCGCCTCGAAGGCGGCGAGCAACTCTTCCGCCGCCGGCTCGTCGGCGTCGACCTCGGGTCCGCCGCCGCTACCGTCGACGACCTCGTGGAACATACCCTCACTCGGTCGCGCCGTCTCAAAACGCCTGCGGTCGGGCGCGTGCCGGTCGGTTTCCGCGGCCGTTCACCCTGCCGTACACTCGTCTCCGTCCCCCGGCGTCGCTGTCAGTGCCCCCGGGCACGGCCAGCCGGCGGACGTCTCCTCGCGCGTCCCGCCGACGTCGCCGACGCCGGGCGGTCCGGCGGGGACGGCGACGACGACGACCGTCCGCGTCTCGAACGCGACCGGCTCCGTGGCGCCGAGCGCGACCGACTCGCCGTTCACATCGACGCTGACCGCGCCGGGCTCTCGGACGTACTCGAACGGGCGCCCGGGCGTTCCCACGTTCGCGCGGAGGGCGAACCGCGGGTACTCCCCGCGCACCTCGACGTGCCACGCGTTGACCGTCGCCACCCAGTACCCGGGCACGGGCGCGACCGGCAGCCCCGCGCCGACGGTCCGAACGGGCTTCGGGACCCGCTCGTCCGGGACCGACGCGACCGCCTTCCTCGCGCGCCCCTCGATCGCCGACTCGACCCGCTTCCGGCGGATCGCGCGGGACGCGGCGGTCGTCTCGTCGACGAACCGGGCCGGAACGCGGACCGCGTCCCGCCCCGCCTCCGTGCGCGCCTCGACGCGGAGGTGCGCCGCGAGCCCGATCCGCTCGGCCGACGACAGGGACCCGACCCGGGCCGCCTCCGCCGCGACGCGGTTCGGGTACTCGCCGTCGCCGACCGCGACGGCCCGCTCGCCGAGCGAGTCGTACTCGGCCGCGACGGCGTCCAAGACCGCCTTCCGCCGTGCGCGAGAGAGGTCCGTCCGCTCCGCGAGCCGCGCAGCCAGCGCCCCGTCGACGCGTCGCAGCGAGGCGTCGACCCGTCCGGCGAGCGCGCGGCGGTCGGCGCGCAGGTCGTCGCCGCCGTCGGCCGCCGCGAGCGCCTCGTCGGCCGCGAGGAGCGCCCGTCCGGCGACGCCGATCCGGACCGTGTCGTCGGTGCCGAGGATCCGGTCCGCGATCCCGCCGGAGACGTCCCCGTACGGGAGCGTGACGTAGTTCACGTTCCGTGCCGCGAGCGGTCGCGTCGTCGTGCCGTCGACGCCCGCGACGCGCTCGCCGTCGACCGCCGTCCGCGGGAGGTACCCCGGCGACCCCTCCGGCGCGAACGTGACGGCGCCGCCCGGCCCCCCGCCGCCGACGGCGTAGGTGCCCGGGTCGCGGGCGGCCTCGCGGCTGGCGATCACCTCGCCAACGGGCGGCCCGCCGAACGCGTCGTTCACGCGGTCGAGGACGCCCTCGGTCGCCGCCTCCCGGTCTTCGGCCGCCGACTCCAACTCCGCGACCACGGCGTCGAGGTACGCGACGCGGGCGGCGACGCGCGCCCGGTCGACGGCGCCGTCGTACCTCGCCGGGGCGTCCCGGAGGCGCTCCCGGCGGTCGCGCACGGCCGCGGCGAGGTCACGGTACGGCGTCGACTCGCCGACCGCCGCGTCGGTCATCGACGCCTCGGTCTCCACCCCGCGGACGCGCCCGGACAGCTCCGAGACGTCCCTCGCGACCCGGTCTACGTCCGCGTCGGAACGGTCGCCGTACACGACCGTCGACCGCGTCTCGTCGCCGCCCTCGACGGCCTCGCGCGCCAGCCGGTCGACGTCGCGATCGGTCTCGACGCCGAGTTCCGCCCGCGCTGCCGCCGGGGTGTCCGCGAGGCCCGGACCGCCGACGCCGCGGCCCTCGGCGGCCCCGAACGTCGCGGTCGGCCGGTCGGGCGCGTCGCCGCGCGGCGCGTACGTTCCGGTCACCGACACGCGGACGCGGTAGCGGTCCGTCGCCTCGTCCCGCGTCACGGCGCAGTCGACGCTCACGTTCTCAACCGTCCCGTTCGGCCCCCGCTCGACGACCCGGCGCTCCCACGTCGCGGTCGCGGTGCGCTCGACGACGACCGTCCGGGTCGCGCGGCCGAACGACACCGACTCGCCCGCAGACACGGTCGCGCCGTCGGTCCCCGTCCGGCGATCGCTCCCGTCGGTCACGCGGACTCGCTCCGTCCGCGACGCGTCGACCCGGCGCCACGGTTCGCCGAACCGCGAGCGGGGACGGTCCGGCGACACCGGGCCGCCGTCGACGACCCGCGTCGCCTCCGCCTCCAGTGTCGCCTCGACCCGGTGGCTCGCCCGCAGGATCGATTCGAGGTCGTCGTGGACGCGGGTCGCGGCGCGGTCGGCCGCGTGACCGACCTCGACCGTGGCGGTCTCGCCCGTCGCCTCCTCGCCCGGGTCGAAGGCGCCGTCCTCGCTCGCCGTCGCGTCCCCGGTCGAGGCCGCGGACTCTCCCTCCACGCTCCCCGTCGGCGTCGGCGCCCCGAGGACGGCGTCGGTCCAGGCGGCCTCGCGGACGCCCGTCGGCGACAGCAGGTCGGTCACGCCGGTGCGGGCGGTCGCCCGGGCGACGCCGCCGCGCGCGTCGGGGTCGCTGGTCCCGAACACGTCCCGCTGGACGCGGACGATGCCGGCGTTCGTCGACAGCTCGACGTGGCGGTTCGCGACGACGTTCTCGACCGGTGCGCCGGCGTACTGGCCGTACCCGCGGGCCCACGCGATCGCGTAGAGGCTGACGGTGACCTGTCGCCCGAGCCCCGGCCCTTCGACGGGCCCGCGGTTGAGCCGGCGCTCGAACCGCTCGGTCCGCTCGTGAGCGGCCAGCGTCGGGACGGCGACCGTGACCGTCCGCGGTCGCGTCCGGTTGACGACCGTCCGACCGTCCCGGGTCGCGGTCGTCGCGACGCCCTCGAAGGTGACCCGGGTCGCGGTGCCGTTGGCGGCCGGTTCGACGCGGACCCGGTCGCGCGCGGCGACGAGGTCGTCCGCCGAGTCGACGGGCGGGAGCGAGACGTTCGCCGTCACGGCGCCGTGGTCGCTCTCGACCGCGCGCAGCGCCTCCGCGCCGGCGATCGCGAGCCGAACCCGGAACGCGTCCTCGAACGCGGACCCCTCGCGGACCGCTTCGGCCCCCGGCCCGGTCCCCTCCGGCGCGCGCGTCACCGGGGCCGCCGCCGCGTCGTGGGCGGCCTCGCGGGCGGCGCTCCTGAGCGCGGCGGTGGCGTCGGCGTTGACGCGCTCCACGGCGCGTTCGACGCGGCGGTCCTCACCGACCAGCCCCTGCTCGGCGAGGCCCGCGGCGTACGCCGAACTCGTCACGAGCAGCAGCACGCCGACGAGCGCGAACGGGACCCGAGCCCGCTCGTCGACGGCGAATGCCCGCGCGCGACCGGCGTCCGGGGACCGACCGCGCCCTCTATCCCCCACGATCACCACCTCCTGACGACGATCCGAACGACGCCCTCCGACGGGCGGCGCTCGCCGCTCGCATCTCCCGGCCCGTCCGGGACCGGCTGTCGGATCACGGCGGCGGAGACGTCGGCGGTTCGCGGCGGCTCGGGGCCCACGGCGACCGACCCCTCCGCGTCGCTGCCTCGTGACTCCCCGGCGGCGTCGCCCCGGCTCGCTGCGTCCTCGCGCCGGACCGTCGCGTCGACGCGCGTCCGCGGGCCGATCCCCGCCCGGACGGACGCGACGGCCTCGCGGTCGAACGCCCCTTCGCCGTCGCGGACGGCGAGCAGCGCGAGCAGCTCCGCCCGCGTCGCGGCGACGCGTCGCGTGCCGTTCGGCGCGTCCCCGTCCGGGTACGCCACGGTCGCGGTCTCGGTGACGAGTCGGTCGGCGGCGTCGGTCGCGGTCGGGCCGTCGGGACCGCCGGCGTCGGTCGCGCCGAGCGCGACGACGCTGGCGGAGACGCACAGCAGCAGCACGGTCACGTCGAGAACGGTGCTGGTCACCGCCACACCACCGCCCGGAGCGTCCCCCGGACGTTCCGTCCCGGCGCCACGCGCACCGTCACCCGCCGCTCGGCGACCGCGACCGCCTCCGGCGACCGGACCCCCGGCGGTCCCGGCGCCTCCGGACCGGACGCGGCCGACCACCGCTCGCCGTCCGCCTCCAGTTCGATCGCCGTCGCCGTCCCCGGCGCCTCCGCCCGCCGCAGCCGCTCCGGGTCGACCACGCCCCCGACGGTGACCGCGTCCTCAACGCGGTCGAGCGCCGCCGCCGCGCTCGCTCGGTTCCCGTCGGGCGCCGCGTCCGCGAACGCGCCGGCGTACAGTCCCAGCGCGAGTCCGACGACGATCACCGCGACGAGCGCGGCAACCGGTTCGACAGCGGCGCGGTCGGCGGCCGAGAACGTCGGAGTCGGGTCTTCCGTCGCCCCCGGCGCCGTCGAATCGCCCGGCATCGCGGAGTCTGGTAACACGCGCGATCACCCCACGAGCGTGACGCGAACGTCGCCGTAGTGTACCCGTCGAACCGTGATCCGCTCCGGCGCCGGCGTCCACGTCGCGTCCGCCGCCCGCGCCCGCTCGGCCGCAGCCGCGAACGCCGCCGGGTCGTCGAACGCCGCGTCCGGCGGAGCGCCGTCGAGCACGCGCCGAAGCCGGGCGTCCGTCACCGCGGCCGGCGCCACGCCCGCCGTCGGCCGGACCACCGGCGTGATCCGCGGCGCGTCGAGCGTCGCCCGCGCCGTCCCCCGGTCGTCGCCGAGCGAGACGGCGCCCGCCGTGAGCCGGATCCGGTCCGCCGCGACCCCGTGCTCGGCGGTCGCCGGATACTCCCCGTCCGCGACCGAGTCGACCGTGCGCGCGACGCCGTCGGCGTCCGGCGGCGGCGAGGCGGGAAACGCGGCCGCAACGCCGACGGCCGCGACGCTCACGACGGCCAGTCCGAGCCACGCGTACGTGGCGTCGAGGTGCGTCTCGAACATGGCGCGGCTGGCCGCGGTTTGATATATAAACGGTCGGGTCGCGGGCCGGCACCCCTGGCCGGCGCCGGCCGGCTCGTCGCCCCCCGCCGGGTCTCAGAACAGCAGGCCGGCGCCGGCGAACGCGACGTGGAACGTCGCGGTGGCCGTCGGCAGCGCGATCCCGACCCGATACGCGACCAGCGTCCGGTCGAACCCGCGCTCCAGCCCCGTCGCCAGGCCGGTGAGGAGCGCGGCGAGCAACAGCACGTACGTCCCCACGATCCGGCCGAGCACGGGCACCGACAGGCTCCCCGCGCCGCGGCTCGTCCCGACCGGACCGCTCCCGCCGGCGGAACCCCCCGCTTCGACGCTCGCGCTGCCGCCGGCGCTCAGCCCCCCGGCGAGCGCGTCGGCGCCCGCAGCCGCCCCGGCGCCGAGGCCGCCGACGTCGACCGCGTCGATCCCGGTCGCGAGCGCGACGGTCGCTCCGCCCACGAGCGGTGCGAACACGGCGGCCGTGTTCGAGAGCGTCCCCGTGACGGTCGCCAGCTGGCGGCGCGCGTCGCGCTCGAGTTCGCGCAGGGACTCCAGTTGGTCCGCGAGCTCCAGCAGCACGTCGCCGGCGGGGCGACCCTCCCGCGCGGCGACGGCGAGCAGCGCGATGGCGCCCCGGAGCCTGGGCGACGGGACGGCGGCCGCCGGGCCGCCCCGCCCGACGAACGCCTCGCGGACGCCGACCCGCAGCGTGTCGCTGCGTCGCCCGGCGCGCTCGAACACCTCGCCGGTCGCGCCGTCCAGCCGCTCGCCGGCGTTCGCGACCGCGGTCTCGACCGCGATCCCCTCGGCGACATCGCCGCCGATCACGGTCATCGCGTCGGGGAGCCCCCGCTCCACGTCGCGCACGTCCGACAGCACCGCCCGACGGGGCCGCGCGAGGACGAACAGCGCGCCTCCAACGCCGAAGCCGGCCCCCGCGACCGGCCAGGCCCACGGCGCCACCGCCCGCGCGGCGACGACGGCGGCCGCGGCGCCGAGCGCGAGCCCGACGAGGAGCGCCAACCCGCTGTGGTCCGGCACCTCGGGGTGATCGCCGTCGATCCGCGGCGGCGGGAACGCGACCGGGCGCCGGAAGAGCAGCCACGCCGAGGCGGCCACCAGCCCGCTCGGGAGCGCGACGAGGTACAGGCCGGCGACGACCCCGGGACCGATCGCGACGCCGGCGGCGGCGCCCGCGGGAAGCAGCGCGATGAGCGCCAGCGGGAGCAGCACGCCGAAGGCGTACAGCGCGGAGACCGGGCCCCGAACCGCGCCGACGAACGACGCGAGCCGGTCGGTCGTCCCGGAGAGCGTCGCGTCGAGCGCGCGGTCGAGGCACCGTCCGCGGCGCTCGGGGGGCGCCGTCGCCGCCGTCCGGACCAGCGCCGCGGCGCGGTCGATCGCCGGGAACCACGGGCGCCACTCGCGCGCGAACGCCTGAAGGCCGCTCGTCGGCCCGTCCGCGCTCCCCCGTTCGTGGCGGGCGAGCGCCGCGGCCAGCGGCCCGTCCCCGGTCCGCCCGGCGAACCGCACCGCGCGCTCGGTCGAGGGGTCGAGGCGCATCCGCAACACGAGCCGTCCGACGAGCCCCGGCGCCGCGCCGAGCGCCCGCGTCCGCCTGAGCGAGGCGAGCCAGACCGGCGCCCGATGGACCGCGTGGACCCCCCCGACGAAGGCGGCCAGCCCCGCCGGTGCGGCGGCGACCGCGCCGGCGACGAGCGCCGCGACGGCCGTGACGACCGCGCCCGCGACGATCCCGACCCGGTACCCGAGGCTGATGATCCGTTCGGGGGAGCGGTCCCACCCGAGGAACGCGACCGCCCGACGTAGCTCCTCCGAGGCACCCTCCCCGTCGTCGCTCGATCTGACCGATCCGTCGGACCCCGGCGAGGGGACTCCCGTCATCGGTCGCCTCCGGCGTACCGCGCCGGGGCGGTCCGACCGGTCCGGACCGCCTCCCGGATCCCCTCGGCCCGCCGATCGACGGCCGCTCGCACCGCCGCGTACGATTCGTTCGCGCCCGCGAGGGCCTCGATCAGTCGGCTCTCGCCGCGGTCGACCCGCCCGGTCGCGACGAGCCCGTCCCGGGTTCGCTCGAAGAGCGGCTCGAAGCTCACGCCGTCGCCGCGGTCGACGACCTCGACGATCGATTCGACGCGATGGGAGTCGAGCACCGCGACCAGGTCGGTCGCGGCGAACGACGAGCGGGGGACGCCGAGGTCGGTGACGACGCGCTCCTCGACGGCCGCCGGGTCCTCGCCGTGAATGGTCCCGAGGACGGTCTCGCCGGTGGCGCCGACGCGCATCGCCTCGTACAGTGCCCGCGCCTCCTCGCCGCGCACCTCGCCCACGCTCAGCGCGCCGCCGCCCATGCGGAGCGCGGTCCGCACGGCGTCCGCCGGCGCGAGTTCGGCGCCGTCCCCGACACGGAGCCGCTGGGCGTCCCGGCCGACGTCCGCGAGCGCGTCGACGGGCAGTTCCGGCGTGTCCTCGACGACGACCGTCCGCGTTTCGGCGGGCAGCTCCCACAGCAGCGCTCCGAGCGCGGTCGTCTTCCCGGCCGCCCGCCCCCCGGCGATCAGTCCGGCCACGCCGCGCTCGACGGCGACCGACAACAGCCCGGCCGCCGCGGGCGTGAGCGTGTCGACGGACGCCAACCGGGCGAGCGTCCACGCTTCCGGGTCACCGCGCCGGAAAGTGAACGAGAGGCCGTCGCTCGCCGGCGCCGTGGCCGCGGCGACCCTGACGCGCCCGGTCTCGGACTCGATCGTCGCGTCGAGCGTCGGCGTCGCCCGCGAGAACGCCCGCCCGCTCTCGCGTCGGAGCCTGGACGCCAGCGTGGCGGCCCCCTCAGGGGGGAGCCGCACGTTCGTCCGGCACCGCTCGCCGTCGAGGACCACGCGCAGGGGGTTCTCCGCGACCGGCGCCGTCACCGTCGCGTCGCTCACGCGTTCGTCGGCGAAGACGTGCTCGAACGCGCCGTAGCCGTGCGTGTGCCGCCGCAGCACCTCGGTCAGGTCCGCGACCGGATCGCCGTCGTCCGCGGCCGCCCGCACCGCTCTCCCGGGCGCCCTGTCGCCCCCGCGAGGGTCGGCGAGCAGCCGGTCCCGAGCGTCGGCCAGCGTCGCCACGGCCTCGGCGTCCAACTCGGCGCTCGGCGGCGTGAGGTGGTACGTCCTGAGGGAGTCGTCGCCCTCGTAGAGTCGGACGGTCGCGCCGGTCGCGACCGTCCAGCGGTCGACCAGCGTCGCGCCCGGCGGCGGTGCGGCCGCGACGCGCGCCGTCGCGGCCGTCGGGCCGACGTGCGCCCGGAGCCTCTCGCGCAGGTCGCGGTCGCTTCCACTCTCGTCTGCGTCCCCAGCGAGTTCCTCGGCGGCCGACAGCAGTCCCGTCTCGCTCGCGACGCGCTTCGCGGCCCCCGCACGCCCGGCCGCCTCCGCCGCCGCGCCGAGCGGGTCGCGGACGACACGGTCCGCGAGCCGTTCCTCGTGGAACCCGATCCGCTCGCGGAACCGTCCCGCGGCGATGAGGAGCTCGGCGGCGCGGTCCGCGTAGGAGCGCTCTCGCCCGCGGTGTCGCGTCCTGATCACGTCGGCGTCGCGGTCGGCGAGCGCCGAGACGACGGTCGCGAGGCAGTCCGGGCTCGCTGCGAGGTCGCCGCGCCCCGGACAGCCGTCGGCGTCGACGTCGAGCACGACCCGGTCCCCGACGCCCGTCCCCGCGGGCTCGCGGAACGTCGGCTCGCACCGACACGCATTGGGACCGTCGTCGACCCACGGGAGCCGTCCGAGCGGCGTCTCGCCGTCGCCGCCGGCGAGCCGTTCGGTGAGGTCGAGGTTCATGCCGGCCGTGGCCGCGGTTCGGTATATAAACGATCGCCCGCTCACTCGGCGGTGTTAAGTTAAGGAAGAGGCGGGACGAGGATTCAGTGCTCTATGCCGAAAACCGCCCGCCTCACCGAGTGTACCGAGTGGATCGACTTGGAGTTTGTGGAGCGAGAGCGGACACCCCGCGAGA